>JAADID010000001.1 GCA_013151505.1 Chlorobiota bacterium
CTGTAACCTTCAAAGATATTTTTATGTTTTCCGGCTTTGCCCATTCAAATTTAGTCGGGTGAATTGCAAAAATACCTTTTTGTGGTAATGGGGGCCATTGTGTGGTGAGGAATTAGATTTTCATTTCAAAGCAGTTGGTGAGGACACCAACTGCGGAGTAAGGGTAACCTGTAACCGTTGTTGGTGTCCTCACAAACAACATTTTATTTGGTGTAAGCCCCCGGACGGGGAGACTAACAGGCGTGTATGTTTATCGAGGGGAAGATGTTTATCACGGCATCCGTTGTTGGTGTCCTCACCAACAACATTTTTCAGTTTTACCTAAATTTGTATTATTATGTTAAATGAAGAAAGTATATATTATACTACAGCAACAATTTATGAATGGATACATCTCCTTCAACAAGATATATTCAAAGATATTTTAATCTCAAGTTTAAAATTTTTAAATGAAACCGATCGCCTGTATATATTCGCTTTTGTTATTATGCCCAATCATATACATATCGTCTGGTCAATTAACCAAAACACAGGAAATGAAACTGGATATGCTTCATTTTTCAAGTTTACGTCAAATCATTTCTTAAAAAAGCTGAAAAAGAATGACCCGGTTTTATTGCAAAAATTTTTGGTAAGAAAAAAGGACAGGAAACACCAATTCTGGAAAAGGAACAGTTTGAGTATTGAAATCTTATCAGATGAAATGTTTGAACAAAAGTTGAATTACATACACAATAATCCTTTGCAACCTCAATGGGATCTTGTTAATAATCCAACAGATTACAGGTACTCATCCGCCAGATATTATGAAGAAGGTGTTGATGAGTTTGGAATACTTACGAATTATTATCTGTCCTAATTAATATTTTCATTCATAAACAGTTGGTGAGGACACCAACGGGTTTGGAGCAGTTGGTGAGGACACCAACTGCGGAGTAGATATTACCGTTGTTGGTGTCCTCACCAACAACATTTTTCAGTTTTACCTAAATTTGTATTATTATGTTAAATGAAGAAAATACTGGTCATAACCTACTCCCAATAGGGGCAACTGGATGAGGTTGTGGAGAATGTTATCAGCCCCCTCCCTGAAAGGTAAAGCGGAAATCGTTTACGGAAAAACCGAAGCCCGTTGCGACATTTATTTTTTATTCTGATGATATTCTTCCATTTGCGTTTTCATCCATTCCTGGGCACGGTCAGTCATCTTTTGTACCGATTCAAGGTTTACACGTTCACCGTCTTTCATGGGCACCTCCGGATAAATCGGTTCCCCAATGACTGTTTTAATGGTCAGGATATTTTTGGATATTGTCCTGCCGAAAAAAGTCCTGGGTTTAAAAAGGTGTACCATGGGTACTACAGGGCAATTCGCCTGATGGGCAAGGTAAAAAGCGCCTTTTTGAAAATGATCAATACCCTGGTAAAGATGCCACAGTTCTTCTTCCGGAAAAAAATGAACAATTTTTCCCTGTTTAATGGCAGTAACAACCGGATTAAGTATTTGTCTGAGGCCAAACACACCATCAGGAATAGGGAAACCCTGGAGGATACGGAACATTTTGCGGTAATAGGGAGCTTCAAAATTTCGCTGTACCGAGGCATACCATGCTTTGCGGGGCAGCAGGGCCATGCCTGTCATTACGGTATCAAACAGATGACAGTGATTGGCCACTGTAATAAAGCCTTGTTTCTTAAGCGGCTTTAGATTTTTGCGTCCGTAAGTTTTGTGCCTGCAAATGATTTTTAAAAATCCCACACCGAGAACCAGGCCAAAGGCAATATAGGCTATCTCGGCAAAAAAACTGTAGAAAAAGTCGGTTCTGATAAAAGTATAATCGGGAGGAATGGTTATCGGATAAACCGACTTCATCGGAACCTGTTGCTCACGGACTCTATCGGATTTCATTGATGGTTTCTATCGTTTTATGATTACTTTTTCCGGTTCTAACGGGATAACCTCACGCTCGCTGGGGTGGACAATTTCTTCGATAAAGGCCTCGTACTCGTTTACGGCCCTGTCGAAGCGGTACCAGTCGGCTTCAGCAAGAACGCGTTTTTTCATGGCGTCGCTTCTTAGCTCTTCTTTGTTTTCATACCAATAATCAATTTTTTTAGCAAAATCATCCGGGTTGTCTTCCTCAAATAAAAACCTTTCATCGAGGGCAAACTGGGAAGCTGCCGAGTATCTTGAATCGCTGATTAAACAAGGCAGGCCACAGCCGATGGCTTCGGAAGTAGATAAACTTTCGAGTTCCACAATAGATGCATGAACATATAAATCGGCAGTATTCAGATATTTAAGCTTATCCTCATCGCTGATGTATTCGATTACCGGTTCTACAGGAAGTTCCTTCCCTTTTGCTTTCAGCACTTCCGTTCTTTCACCTCTTCCGGCCAGGATCAACTGAATGTTCTTTTTGTATTTCGACCGTTTTACGCCTTCAATCAACAGCGACTGCCTTTTTTCGTCGGCATGCCGCCCGATGTTGATTAACACCAGGTTGTCGCCAAACCACGCGGGCCTTTCATAATGTTTGTGAACATATTCTTTCGGTATGCCGTTTGAAATTACTTTATGGTTCACCTTTACTCCTTCCGAGATCAACAGTTCCGACGCAAACTTCGAAGGGCTGATGATGGTGTCCACACGTTTAAACAAAAAATATTTAAACGTAAACCACAGGAAGCGTTCCAGTAGTTTGCTGGTTTTGCCCAGCGCCGCCATAATGTTTTGTGGCTGGACATGGAAAGCCCCCACAACCGGTTTCCCCAGGCGTTTTGCTGCTTTCACTGCCCCTTTTGCCATCAGAAAAGGAAACTGAACCTGAACAATGTCGGCGTCTTTCATGGCTTTTTCATAAACTTTATAGTCGTTCCGGCCAAAAAGAAATTTCATGTTCTCCAGCGATGCTTCAGCACCGGGCAGCACAAACCCCGGAATTTTATAAAAATCGGGGTCCGAAGGGTTTTCATGAACGGCGGCGATAATACTTACTTTATGTCCCCGTTTTCTTAATTCTTTGACCAGTCTTTTGGTGGCAATGGTTCCTCCGTTGGCATCATTAAACGAATCAATGGCTATGACGATGTGCATAAATGTTTATCTTTTAGTTTGTTCTGTAAATAAAGGAAACCGGAGTTTCCTCGAAAAAAGGGCAAAAATAAGAAAATTAGCCAGCGTACAGGGATGAAAATGAATATTTGTGGTTGAAAATATTAAAGGCGTCCGAGCGCTTTTTTAGCTTTGTCTTCGATATATTCATAATAATTGCTCCTGTACAGTTTGATGGCTTTCTCGTAATATGCCTTTGCCAGTTCCTTCTCCCCTTTGTTATTATAAATATTACCCAGTCGCAATGCGGCTTCAGAAGCAAAATAATAGTCTTCATCCTCGCCGAGTTCAATTACTTTATTGAATTCGGCGATGGCTCTTTTTTCATTTGTCCCCAAAGCATCGAAACGTGCTTTGAGAAAAAGGTATTCAATCTCATAAGCCAGTAAATTTCCGGGGTTTGCCTCATACTCCTTTATGGCGGCTTCAAATTGGTCAATATAACCACCGTCAAGCGATAAACGGGCTTTAACAAGATTTACGTCCGGGATATAATCCAGCTTGGCATCATAAAGCGCCTCGCGGTCGCGTTCGTTCAAATCCATCCCTTTGTCTCGCACAATTTCACAATATTCAAGGTATTTCTCCGGGTCGTTATTGAGAAGATAATAAAGGGCCAGACTGTAGTTTATTTCTTTCACATATTCTTTTTTTTCAAGATGTTCCAGATACTGCGATAAATAATATCCCGCCTGAGGATCCAGTTTTCGCAATAATATTTTACCCATCAAATAATTGTAAATAATACCTGCAGAGCCATGACTTTTTGCGTCAATTTGGTTTAAGACCGTGAGCGCCTCCTCGTTTCTTCCGGTCCTGTATGCAATGTTTGCTTTAAAATATTGATGTATAAATGTATGGGAAACACTGCTGTCGAGTGAATGGGTAAAGTCATAAACCATCTCGGGTGTTTTGTTGATTTTGGCCGACAGAATGACAAAAAGAGCAGATTCAGCATTGATCCCTTTGATATTTTTTTGCGATTGATAGTTTTCATTGAGCAGTTTAAACCCATAATTGATATCGGATGAAACGCCAAAAAAGGAGACGACCCATTGCACAAACGGCGGCAGAGTGGACATAGCCACGTTGAAAAAACCATCTAACTTCAGACTGGGCTTAAAATCAGGATGTTTGTCCAGATTACGATAAACCTTCCTGTAAGCCGAATACATTTTCATTACCCCGCTGTACTGCTCACCATGCATAATATTAAAAAACCCCAACTGTATCTGCATTTCGGAATAACAGGACAGATAATAAGGAGAATCGGTATCTTTATTATCCATAATTTCCCTCTTTTTCTCATAGTTTTCAACAAAGGCCTTGTAATCTTCATCGTTCGAATTGATGATCATCCTGTAAGCATCGCAGGTTTGATCAAGGTAATAGGCATAGTAGTTTTCGGGATTTATCCTTATCTCATCAGCGAGTAACTGTTTTGCTTCATTAATTTTCAGGTCCATCAGCAGCATCCAGGCATTTTTGCAATTCTCATCAACATCATAAACTGCAACGACTTTCTGGCTCAGACCAAAGATCACGATTAATGTAAAAATGAGTTTTATCATCTATTCTCCCTGCAGATTTCGGGCAAAAATAGAAAATCGCACAACTGATATTATTTTTTGACTAGATAAACCATTTGGCTCTCTTTTGGCTGATTTTTGCATCTTGTTATGTTTTAGCGAATAATGCCCGAACTACGACCGATAGGGTTAAAGTATTATTTTTGACGGCTATTTGAGATTTTAACAAAGAAAAGATGCTGGCAGATAAACAGGAAGTGCAAAATATGATCCCCCAGGCGCCGCCGATGGTTATGGTTGACGGCCTGTTGTCCAGCGATGAACAATCCACCACTTCAAGACTGGTCACGGATAAAAACAATATTTTTTGTCAAAATGGTTATTTTCATGAACCGGGATTGATCGAGAATATGGCACAAACTGTTGCTTTGCGGGGAGGCTATGAAGCATGGAAAAACGGAACCGAAGTAAAAAAAGGTTTTATCGGATCGGTTAAAAATTTCACGGTTTTTCAACTTCCGGCTGAAAATACCACACTGCATACTACCATCACCGTTACCAGCCGGTTGATGAACGCTACAATGATCAGGGGGCAGATATTTGCAAACGATACGCTGATCGCAGAGGGGGAAATGAGTATTTTTGAACAATAAACCCGGGGTGATGAAAACGAAAGATTTTCCACAGGATGATGCCAACATGTTGCGGGGCAAATGAAAAAACATAGTTTATTTTGTTGTCGGTATCCTTCAGGCGGCTTTAACACAGAAGAGGAACCGGGATTGATTGACATTGAATACAAACTCCCCCTCTAAGTGATTCCCTTAATTTACTACGCAAAACAACCAAATTGCCGGTGAATCCGAAAAACAGGTAGTATAATACCCTAAATTTGAAGCGAACAACCGATTGTTTAATTATTTAAAATTTAACAAAAAATGACTAATTCTTATGAGCAAAAGGTAAATGATTTCATGGCGAAAGTCATTGCCAAAAATCCGTCTGAGGTTGAATTCCATCAGGCAGTGCATGAAGTAGTAGAGTCCCTTATTCCTTTCATCGAAGAAAACCCGCAGTATAAAGAAGCGAAGGTTCTGGAAAGAATGGTGGAGCCCGAAAGAGTAATTATGTTCCGTGTTCCCTGGTTGGACGATAAAGGAGAGGTACAGATAAACCGAGGTTTTCGTATTGAAATGAACAGCGCCATCGGCCCTTACAAAGGCGGCCTGCGTTTTCACCCCACTGTCAACCTCGGTATCCTGAAATTCCTTGCTTTTGAGCAGGTATTCAAAAACTCACTGACTACCCTCCCGATGGGTGGCGGTAAAGGCGGTTCCGATTTCGACCCCAAAGGAAAATCTGACAACGAAGTGATGCGTTTCTGCCAGAGCTTTATGTCGGAGCTTTTCCGTCACATTGGTCCGAATACCGACGTTCCTGCCGGTGACATCGGCGTTGGCGGCCGTGAGATCGGTTTCCTTTACGGGCAGTACAAAAGATTACGCAACGAATTTACAGGTGTTCTCACCGGTAAAGGACTCGAATGGGGTGGTTCGCTGATTCGTCCCGAAGCTACCGGATATGGCGCTACTTACTTTGCAGAAGAAATGCTGAACACACGTGGCGACAGCCTCAAAGGTAAAACAGTTGCCATTTCGGGTTCCGGTAACGTTGCCCAGTATGCCACTGAAAAAGTTACCCAAATGGGCGGTAAAGTGGTTACTCTTTCCGACTCATCAGGTTTCATTTATGATCCTGACGGCATTGATGCCGGGAAACTGGCTTTCGTCATGGAACTGAAAAATGTGAAACGTGGCCGTATTAAAGAATATGCCGAAAAATATGGTGTCGAGTATCATGAAGGACAACGTCCGTGGGGCATCAAATGCGACGTGGCTATGCCTTGCGCCACCCAGAACGAGGTCAACGAAGACGAAGCTAAAATGCTGATCGCTAACGGTTGTTTTGTTGTTTCCGAAGGGGCTAACATGCCTTCTACACCTGAAGCCATCGCCGTTTATCAAAGCAATAAAATCCTCTATGGACCGGGTAAAGCCGCCAATGCCGGTGGTGTTGCCGTTTCAGGCCTCGAAATGAGCCAGAACTCACTGCGCTTAAGCTGGACACGTGAAGAAGTGGATGCCAAACTGCATCAGATTATGAAAGACATCCATGCTACCTGCGTTAAATGGGGTAAAGAAGGTGATTACATTGACTATTTCAAAGGTGCTAACATCGGCGGTTTCGTAAAAGTTGCCGATTCAATGCTTGCACAAGGACTCGTTTAGTTTTTTCATCATACATCTTTTAAAGCTGGCCTGTCAGGGTCAGCTTTTTTTATTTAATGAAAAGAGATTCTGCTGCTTTTCTGAACTTCTTTCTTAAATTTACCCGATTAAATACAAAATCCCGAAACCTTTTGTTTTGGATTTTCGTTAACTATTTAGTAATTTTGAAAAAACAAAACCAAATTGATTACTGTTAGTTGCGATACAATTGTATTGGGGATAATGCAACCGTATTTTTTCCCTTATCCCGGTTATTTCTCGTTAATTAAGGCCACGAACAAATGGATTGTCTTTGATACGCCGCAATACGAGATACGTTCATGGATGAACCGAAACCGGATCATTGACCCGAATCATGACGGATGGATGTACTTCACGGTACCGGTAAAAAAACACAAACTGAAAACTCCCATCTACGATATCCGGTTACAGAACCGCGAAAACTGGAAAGATAAAATCATCGGACAACTGGGCTATTATCGTAAACGTGCGCCTTATTATAAAAAGGTTGTTGAGTTTCTGTATGAAACATTAAAAGATGAATTTGACGGTTTATCGGAATTAAATGTTCACACATTACGATTAACTTGTGCTTACCTTGGAATTGATTTCAATTATGAAATTTTTTCCGAAATGAACCTCCCCATTCAGCCAATTCGCGAGCGCGACGAGTGGGGCCTGAATATATGCAGGGCGATGGGAATAACCGAATACATCAATCCGGAACGCGGACAGTCGTTTGTGCACAGGGAAAAATTTTTGAATAACCGTATCAATCTTCAGTTTCTAAAGTTCAAATTCCCGGAATATGATCAAAAAAGAAAAGAATTTATCCCCGGCCTTTCGATTATTGACGCCATGATGTTCAATACCCCTGCCGAGATTAACCAAATGCTTGATGAATATGAATTGGTTAAATAAAAAGTGGAAAAGTTAATTGTTGATCGAATCGAAGATCTCACAAGATTTGAGGAGATCAAAAACGATTGGGAGCAATTATACGGATCCGATCCAAATTCAAATGTTTACATTTCATGGAACTGGATGTATGGTTGTTTTTCATTTCCCTCATCCGAATGGATGGTTCTCGGTGTAAAAGATACGGATACTTCCTGCTATGTTGCGTTCCTGCCACTCACATTCTACTATCACGGAGCATACGGAATATACCCTATACGACAAATTGTTTACGGCGGGAAACCTCTTTCCGTCTATTCAGGGTTTTTGTGCTCACCTGATTTTGAATTTGAAGCCATCCGGAAACTGGCATATTATGTTCAATCGAATTTAAAATGGGATATCTTTCATTTTAAATGGATTAAAGATCCCCGTATCGGTATCTTTATGCATACCTTTCAGCATTTTAAATATTTGGTCCGGGAAAGCAAAAGCCTTACTGCGCTGATTATAACCTTGCCTGACGATTACGAAACTTACCTATACAATTACCTCAGCAAAAGAACCAGACATACGATAAAAGTCCGAACAAAATACATCCTGGAAAATAAAAACTTTATCCTACGCTATGCGAACGCTGAAACCATTGACAAAGACCTCGATGCACTTTGCGATTTATGGTTAAAACGGTGGGGCCAAAAACATCAGATGGAATGGTATAAGCATATTTTCAGGCACTTATTCGAAAACAATTTATTAAGGTTAAGCGTCATCTATGATGGCGATGTTCCTGTTTCGGCAGTTGCCTGTTCAATTGACCCGGTGAATCGTTTCTATAACGCAATCATCACAAGTTATAACCGGGATTACTCGAAAATAGCACCGGGTTTTGTTTTATTTGCCGAGAGTATCAAACAGGCCATTGAGCAGAATTATAAATATTACGATTTTACCGTTGGCCTGGATCTCTATAAGAGGGCTTTCGGCCCGGAACTTTATGAAACGAAAAATGTTTCGATCACCAGAAAAAACATCAAAACCTTCGTTGCTATAAAAATAGCTAAAAACGTGAAAAGAATTTTGAAAAAGTTGCTGAAAAAAAAGAATAAACAATAACAAAAGAATAACCGGAGTAAAAACCTGCAGGAGTTTAACTACCGCGACCCTCCGCCGGTTTCATAATAGGAAAGCGGCTTGAGCACCTTGTCAAAAACAAAATACTGCATCAGCACAAAATCCTGCCCGCCGTTGATCAGCGCATAAAACCTGTCGTGGTCGACAGGTACGAGGGCAATTTGCAAGTCCGGAATTTTGTCCTCGGTTTTCTTTTTCTCGAACATCCTTACATAGGTCGTATCCTTATTTCTGTCAACCAGCGTCATTTCATAAAGCGGCGGTGAATGAACAATGGAGTCCATTTTTACGGGGTCTATAATGTTGTTCATTCTGGTTTCATAACGCAGGTCCCTGAATGAAGTCAGGAAATTCAACAATTTCAAAGTATCGTACCGCGTGATTTCCTTATTATCAATAAGACGGATCAGCTTATAATTCCCCAGTGCATCAACCACATCTACACGGAAGCTGTTTGCCGGATCCCTGTGGAACACCAGCTCCACACTGCTGATGTCAGCCAGTTTTTTATTAAATACCGTATGACTTTTCCAGTCATCCGGCTCGGGCGAAAAACGGGAATACAAAAAGCCCCTGAAAGAAGGGATGAAAACAATATACGGGGTTTTGGCTCCCTCGATCAACATATACGTTCCCAGGTTATTGGGAGTAGCGTCGCCCACATAAAACACCTTGGTCCTTTTTTCATGTTTGAACAATTTGATCTTATTGAAAAGGTTGATGCGATAAACTTCCCGGTAGATTTCAACCTTCTTTGCCGTGGCTGCCATCCGTTCCACGACATTGTTATATTCGGCAAGCGATACCGGCGCTTTGACCCTCATTTTTTTCAAAGTGCCCAGCAACATGTCAACCAGCTTCTGGTTGGCAGGATATTTCCCGTTTATTATCCAGCCTTTTGGGGTCCTTTGCAGTGTAACTTCGTTGAGTTGTTTGTCTGCAATAAATATTTTTGTAACCGATGCCGTATCCCTGACCGAAAAATCAGATTCCCGTTTTTTCAGGGTAGAGTAATGATTTCCCGTCGCAACCGCTATGGCAACGACAACAAGTATGATTACAACAATCCAGATTATCCTGTTTTTTTTCATTTCAACACCAGTCTTTTTCCGCTATTTTGTATATTTTCTTTTCTTCATCCTGATCAAAATCATGCCTGCAATAATAACCAACAAAACGGGAGCAAGCAAATTAAATATTTCCCATTGCACGGAATATTTGTTCAGTTTGGCTTTGTCAAGCAGGCGGAGTTTGAGTTCCCTCGACCGCAACGAAATGATACCGGGGCCGTCGGTGAGGTAATTCACTGCATTCAGGATAAATTCCTTGTTCCCGAACGTTTGCCGTGTAAACTGGTCGTAACCCAGCGGCAACGGTTGTCCTCCCGGAATCTGAAACTGATTCCGGATAATGTCCCCGTCAGTGACCACGATCATACTTGTGGGGACGCTTTGTTCCTTAAACCCTATGGCTTTGTCATCGGCTATGGCCGGAGGGATCCGGTTTTTAAAGTCCGATTCAAATTTTCCCTCCAGCAAGACGGCGATCATCCTGGGAGGCCCCTGGTATAACCTTTCGTCTGGTTTTCGCCTGATCATCGCCAGTGAGATGACAGCCGGAACGTTTATGGTTCGCGAATACGGCGAAGTTTCCAGCAGGGGCGTTTTCTTTACTCCCGGTACGCGGACCGTATCCATGCTGCTGACGAACTGGGTTTTGATGGCATTCAGGTTGCGGACGATGGGATGCTGCGACAAAGGAGTAACCACCGGGAAAAAGAACCAGGGAAAAAATTCGATCTGCGGCTGGTTGCCCACCTGGCCCGTCCGCACGGGAATAGGCAAAGCATTCAGGTCGAGGACAAGGTCTTTGTTTATTCTTACCCCGTATTTAAACAACATGTCCGTAAGATTGATGTTATTCTCAACGGCAACGGTAGATTCTTTCGATTGTATGCTGTCCATGCTCGTCAGAACGGGGTCAATCAGCCACAACACTTTGCCGCCATGCATAATATACTGGTCAATAATGAATTTGTCCTTTTCGGAAAAGGCCGAATCGGGTTTGGCAATGATGATGGCTGCATATTTGGGTGTGATCTTGTATTCCTTATTGACTGAATCTACCATTGAGCGGGTGACCAGTGCATTGATCTTTTCATCAATACGTATCCTGTCAACAAGATAATCCGTTTTCAGGGCATTGGTAATGTCATAAGTTTCCCGTTCATTCAACTCGCCCTGTCCTTCAATGAAAGCTATGGCAGGTTTTACTTTTCTTGATAAAACCTTGATGGCATTCACAAACTTGAACTCCAGTGTTTGAATGGAATTGTTCAGAACCTCTTCGGGGGGTACATTCAACTGGGCATCCAGCAATTCCACAGGCATTTCTTTGTTGCGATACGAGATAATAGCTCCCGGGAAGATCACCTGTTGTTGCATTCCGTTCTTGGTTTTTACCTGCAGGTTGGTGGGATTCAGCCCCTCCTGGATTAGCAGTTGATAAGTATCATTCCGCTCCTGCGGGTCTTCACTGGCCGAAGGGTTGATGAAGTCGTACTGGATATTTTTGTTGTATGCCCTGAATTCGTCTAACAGTTCTTTGGTCTCGCGGCGGAGGCGTTTGAAACCGGCGGGGAAATCACCTTCGAGATAGACTTTGAAATAGACAATGTCGTCCAGGTTTTTCAAAAGTTGTTTTGTTGCAGGTGAAAGCGTGTACCGTTTTTCGGAGGTCAGGTCAAAACGTGTAAAAACATAAGAACCGATCAGGTTGACGGCTGCCAGAATAATCACAACCAGCATTAACTGGATAACATACCGGCGTTTTATGTTTTTACTGCTGCTTTTCATTTTATTCGGTTATTGCCATTTGCGGCGTGCTATCATAAAATTAGTGAGGTATAAAAAGAAAACGATCACACTGAAAAAATAGATCACGTCCCGCGTATCCACCACGCCCCGGCTGATTGAACTGTAATGTGCGCTGATGCCCAGCGATTTGATGAACAGATCGAAATTCCCGAACCATGACAGGTCATAAATGAAATCGAAACCCAGATAGGCCACAACGGTGATGAGCACGGCCACAATGAAAGATACAACCTGGTTTTCTGCGAGGGAAGAGGCAAACAAGCCGATGGACACAAAAGTAGCCGCCAGAAACAACAAGCCGATGAATGACCCCCAGAATGCCCCCGAATCAATATTGCCCGGAGGCCAACCCAGTTGCCAGACCGAGAAATAATATACCAGCGTGGGAACAATGGAAAACACGACCAGCACAAAAGCGGCAAGGTATTTGGCCAGAATGATCTGCATGTCTGTCAGCGGACGGGTGTACAGCAGTTCGATGGTTCCCGTACGTTGCTCTTCGGAAAAGGAACGCATGGTGATGGCCGGGATAAGAAACATAAAAACAAACGGCGCCAGGATAAAAAGTCCGTCCACATTCGCATATCCGTAGTCGAGAATATTAAACTCCGTGGGCAGTATCCACAGGAACAGACCCATAACCACCAGAAACACAACAATGATGAGATACCCGAGAAAGGAACTCAAAAAAGTACGTATTTCTTTTAAAAACAATGAATACATGCTTGCCACATCGGTTTAAAGCGAACGCAAAAGTAATATTTTTAAAGGAAGAACAGAGAAGTGTTTTTCGATGATTCATGCTTTGCTGTTAGCCGGAGTATTTTTGTGTTTCACCGTTCCAAATCTTAACCATGCATTCATTGTCCGGCTTATAATATGAGCCACCTCGTTATCCGGATTAATTTCCCGTTCTGTCATTTGTTATATCTTTATTACTTCTATATTTTTGTGATATGAACAAGCCTCTGACCGGAGCTGGTAGAATGGAATTTTATTTTTTACCGTATTATGTAAGTTAAAACAACCTTTCCCGACTACTTGAATAAGTCACCCGCATTCTAACACTGTGTGATGCGCAATTACCACAACTTTCCCGGGAGGTAAAAACGCGCAAAAACCCGAACATTGATTTATGCTGATGGCCCGACAGGTATCCTTGTTGTAAAAGGACTTTACGAAAGCTTTTATCAACAAGATCAAGTCCGGGCGGAATGACAGTCAGGTATTGACATGATTGTCTGTACCCTGAAATTTAACTGCCTGAAAATAAGAAAATAAATAGTGTTTTAAATTAAAATAAGAAATCATGAAAAACAAATTTTACCTTAAACATCTGTGGATAACCGTGTTATTCATCAGTATGTATTCTCTGAACACTCATGGACAAATTGTAACCTCTTCGGCTGACTATCCGGGCATTGTTAAATTCAGCGCCAGCGAAAGTTCGGCAAACGGGTTGGTATATGAGGTGATGCCCGGGCCGTCGGTCATTAACCCCGATATGAATCCAACCCCTTTTTCTGACAGTATTAATATGTCCACCGGATCGTATAGTTTATCGGTTGCGGATATTGATTCCGTTGATTCGCCTTCTTCACAGGATTCGGTTACCTCGGTAAATATTCTTTTTACCGGAAACGACGGAAGGCAATATAAAATTGACAAGATCATGATCATCCACAAGCCCGAGGGGGCAGGCGATCATACCTTTTTCGGTGGCGTCGGGCTGAACAAACAGATGCACGGCAATACGGGCATCGGTACGAACCTGATGCCGAAAATGATGGCCTACATAACGCTCTGGGGACTGACCAACCTGAAAGATGCCGTTACGGATACGGTGATTGCAGCCAACCGGATCATTCACCTGATGGTTGCAACAAATGTGAGGGATTCGATGAAACTGGATACCAATGTGGTGGTTGACCGTTCCGATTACAATATCAAAAACGCACACACCCATGTCATTCTTCCCCCGCTGAACATGGCCGGTGAGATGGATCCGATTCCGGGTACCGACCACGGGTTTTTGCACATGATGTTTGAAAAACCCCTGTTAACGCAGGCCGATAAAGACTGGACCCTTGTCTATGAAGTCCTGCCGGGACCGGCAGTCATGAACCCCATGATGAACCCCACCCCTTTTTCCGACAACATAGGCATCGCGGCGGGAAGTTACTCTCTGGCATTGAATAATCTTGATCCCGAAGATTCACCCGACTCGCGGGATAGCGTAATTTATGTGAATATTAATTTTGAAAGGCCCAACGGGGATAAATTCATGATTGACAAGATCATGATCATCCACAAACCCGAAGGCGCCGGCGACCATACGTTTTTCGGCGGTATCGGATACAACAAACTCATGCACGGCAATACGGGTATCGGTACCGGCCTCATGCCGAAAATGACGGCTTATGCCACTTTGTGGGGCATCACCGATTTAAAAGACGGGGACGGGAATGTTCTGGCTTCCAACAGGATCATTCACATGATGGTCGCTTCAAGAGTCAGGACGGATGACCTGTCAATGATCCCCAGCGCAGAGATTGATTCCAGCGATTATGACCCGGGAAGAAGGGAAACCCATGTTATCCTTCCGCCCTTAAACATGAACGGGGATTTCGACCCGGTACCCGGTACGGGACACGGATTCCTGCATTTAATGTATGAAAAGGTATTGCTGGCGGATTCAACCGTTTCTGCCGTGAATGAAATTTCGGCAAGTGATATCCGGGTCATTGCCTACCCGAATCCTTTTAACGGTTACACTTCAATAGAATATCAGATTGAACATCAGTCGGATATTAAGATAACTGTTTATAACTCAAACGGCAGCCTCGTAAAAACACTTGTTGACAGAGAACAATCACCCGGTACTTACAAAGTCAGGTTTGATGCCAACAGCAGTCTGCCGGCAGGTATGTATTTTTATGTTGTCACGGTGAACGGATCGCCGACATTCGGAAAATTGTCATTGATCAGATAAATTGATTTCAAACTGTCGTTAAAAAACGGCGTTAATTATTTAAAAGCCTTTACCCGGCAGCGGGCAGGGGCTTTTTTTATTCAATGTTTTTCTGGATATTGCCGGTGTCCGGTTTTTTTTCACGCCCGCCTGAACGGGTTCATTCGGGCAGGCAGCGACGCCAAGACGTAAAGTTTTATAATTTCTCTGCGTCTCCGTGTGAACCTCAAAGATTGTTCACGATCCGTTGTATCCCGTCTTTGATCAATGCTTCGTTGAAATTAATCAGCAATCCCAGGCGGGTATCCGTTAATCGCAGGTAAGTCAGAAGCTGCTTTTGATGAACCGGGGCGATGGCTTCAACGGATTTTATTTCAACAATGACTTTGTCTTCAACGATCAGGTCTGCCCTGAAACCGTGATCCGTGATCCATTTTTATATCATCCCAGATCACGGGTATGGGAACCTGCTTTTCGATTTTTAATCCCATTTTAGTCAATTCATATCCGAGAATTTTTTCATAAACCGATTCAAACAATCCGGGCCCTAATTTGCGATGAATGGCAAAACAAGCGTCAAGGATTAGTGTGGCTATTGTATTTTCTTTCATTTTCAATGTTTTTTGAAGGGTTTATATTTCACGCAACGACGCAGCGACGCGACGTCTTTTTTTCGTTGCGAGCGCTGCGCCGCCGCGTGCAATAAAATCAGCTTTTACGGTCAAGGATCAAAATCTGGTTGGCCACCACCTCGGTGATGTATTTCTTGTTGCCTTCCTTGTCCTCGTAGCTGCGGTTGGTCAGCTTGCCCTCGAGGGCGATCTCCTTGCCTTTGGTCAGGTAATCGGCAGCGATCTTTGCTGTTTTTCCCCAGGCCACGATGTTGTGCCACTGCGTCTGCTGCACGCGTTCGCCTTTGGCATCCTTGTAATAATCAGAGGTAGCCAGTGAAAAGGTGGCTTTCATTTTTCCGCCGTCAAATTCGAAGAATTTGGGGTCCATCCCCAGGCGTCCGATCAGGTGTACTGAATTGCTTAAAGTTGTCATGATAGTAAGTTTTAATGAGTTAAACCATAAATGAATTAGATTGTTCTTATTTTTTCAATACCGGATTTTGGATACTGGTAACCAGTATCAAGGATCGAGGATCCAGCATCCGGCATCAAGTATCCAAAACGTCAAAGAACAAATTCCGATGCAAACATAAAACGCCCCAATCGAATTATCCGGTTAATAACCGTTTACTTCCGTTTAACATTCGTTTGAAGTCGTTTAAAAACGAATAAACCGGCTTAAATATTTGGT
>JAADID010000156.1 GCA_013151505.1 Chlorobiota bacterium
TCCTCCGAACTGTCATTATCCACCCCCGTACTGTGCTGCTGGTCATATTTCTCGCAATCAAATTCATCGGAAATGTCTTTCAAAGGTTTTTCGAAATCCCCCTGGCTGATGTGTAATGATGTATCGGCATAGACCTTTTTCATGTAAAGGGCCCAGATGGGCAAAGCCATATTGGCGCCCTGTCCGAGCCGGATGGATCTGAAATGGACGCTGCGGTCTTCGGCGCCTACCCAGATTCCGGTGGTCAGATCGGGGGTGATCCCCATAAACCAACCGTCTGACTGGTTTTGTGTTGTCCCTGTTTTGCCGGCAATGGGATTGGTAAAGCCATATTTGTAACGCAACCGGATTCCCGTTCCGCTTTCAACCACCCCTTTCATCAGCTCGATCATTTTGTAAGCGGTTATATCATCCATGGCTTCATTCTTTTCCGCAACAAAACGTTCCAGCACGTTTCCGTTTTTATCTTCAATCTTCAAAACAAACATGGGTTTGATGTAAACCCCTTTATTTGCAAAAGTGTTCATGGCGCCTACCATTTCGTAGAGTGACAGATCGGGTGTGCCCAAGGCAATGGCCGGTACTGCCGGAATATCGGAAGTGACTCCCATGTTACGTGCCATTTTGATCACCGACTGCGGTGAAAAGCGTTTGATGAGATATGCCGATATCCAGTTGTTGGAGTTGGCCAGCGCCCATTTCAGTGTAACTTCCTCGCCTATCCGTTCGGAAGATGAATTTTTTGGCGTCCAGAAAGTGCCGTCGTCAAGTTCCACACTGTAGGATATGTTGGGCACTTTGTAACAGGGTGAGTATTCTCCCTCCTGCATGGCCAGTGTATAAAGAAAGGGTTTAAACGTTGAACCCACCTGCCTTTTTCCCTGAATGACATGGTCATATTTGAAAAAGCGGTAATCGTTTCCACCCACATAAGCTTTTATATAACCTGTATGCGATTCAACTGACAGCAGGCTGGCATTCAGGAAATACTTATAATATCTGATGGAATCCATTGGCGTCATCACCGTATCAATGGTGCCGTTCCAGCTAAAGACGCTCATCTGAACAGGTGTATTGAAACTCTTTTCGATGGAATCGGCATCCACTCCCGCTTTTTTCAGCAACCTGTACCTTTCGCTCCGTCTCATGGATTGTTTCATGATCTTTTCGACCGCCTGCTTGATCTCTTCATCATCATCGGTTTGAAATACAAAAGGCGCATTGGGATAACCTTTCCAATGTTCATAAAAGGCAGGTTGCAGGTCATTGGCAAGGTGTTCGCGAACAGCTTCTTCGGCATACCGCTGCATGCGGGAATCTATTGTAGTGTATATTTTCAGGCCGTCCGTGTACAGGTTGTAAGGTTCTCCGTTGGCTTTAAAATGAGTTTTGCACCATTTTTTCATCCACTTGCGGAGGTATTCCCTGAAATACGTTGCCAGTCCCCGGTTATGGTCCAGCATACCGTATTTCGTAACACCCAGTGGGAGCTGACTTACCGAGTCGTAAGTCTGTTGGTTGATGAAGCCGTATTTTTCCATCTGTCGCAGCACCAGATTACGTCTTTCCAGGGCGGCTTCCGGGTGAAGAATCGGGCTGTAGCCCGTAGGGCGGTTTACCACACCGGCCATCAGGGCGGCTTCCTGAAGATTCAGCGAATCGGGTGTTTTATCAAAAAACGTGGCCGCTGCCGACTTGATCCCGTAAGCATTGTGACCGTAAAAAACCGTGTTCAGATACATGGCGATGATCTCCTCTTTCGAGTAGGTTCTTTCCAGCTTTACGGCCGTGATCCATTCCTGGAATTTCCGCAGGATCAGTTGAGCGGTACTCAGGTTACCGCGGGGGAACAGGTTTTTGGCCAATTGCTGTGTAATGGTACTTCCCCCGCCTTTGCTATGACCTGTCAACACTCCATAAGCTACGCGAAGGAGTGCCCGCTGGTCAATCCCCGAATGTTTTTCGAAGCGGATGTCTTCGATGGCAATGATGGCATTGACAAGATTGGGGGAAATATCACGGTAATCCACATTCGACCTGTTTTCGATGAAAAAAGTTCCCAGTACCACCCCGTCGGAAGAAATGACTTCGGAAGCCAGGTTGCTTTTTGGGTTTTCAAGCTCTTCGAAACTGGGCATCGGGCCGAACCACCCTCTGGCCACTCCGTAAAAGAAAAGTACGGTCAGCAGGAACAATCCTGCAAAAACCAGCCAGAATTTGACAATATAACTGAACTTTCCGGGTTTTTTATCACCTTGTTTATCAGGAGCCATCTTATTCGTTAACAATTTATTCCTTTACTTTTACTATTCTCAATCCAACATTGGCAATGCCTTTCAGTGTATCGGCACGCATGGCCTGCTGTATCCAGAATTCATACTTCCCTTTCAAAGGGAAGCGCATGGATTCATTCAGCAGTATTTCGTTTTCTTTCAGGTTTCCCCAACCTTTTCCAAGCCATTTTCCCATGTTATCGGCCAGAATACATTCGATCGTGTCACGGGTATAATTGCCGTTGGGAAATTTTGTCGTCATGAACAAATAAAGGTTGCTGAACCTGTAATCCGTTGTATTTCTCAAATTTATATAGAAATCATAAGCGGCAAGCGTATCTTCAATATCAACCTCAAAATGTGCCGCTTCATCCTTATACCAATTATTGTGCCCAATGGGGACATTGGCATCATAAACAGCGTTTGTGTTACAGGATGTCAGAGAAAATACAAAAGCCGCCAATACAGGCAACAAAATACGATACATGATTTTGCTTTTCAAGTAAAATGCGAATTAACCAAAAATATTGCTTTGCCGTCAATAAATAATCATCAGAAAATGCCGATATAATCATCTTCGGCATCCGTTTCAACGTTATCGCTCACACTTTGTTGAAGTGCCTGGCTTTCCAGGTCATTCGGGAATTTTCCTTTACGGTTCATTTCAATGATCATTTTCACCTTGTCAATGGGGATGGCCATGATGTTGGTTGTATCACCCTCGTAAGCATACCACATGATCTTTTTAAAGATGTCGCTTTTTTGATAAACAGCTTCTCCTTTTTTGGTTTTTAACACAACGCGATTATCGGGAAAATCTTTCAGCGCTTCCACATAACTGTCCACTTCGTAATTCAGGCAACATTTTAATTTCCCGCATTGTCCGGCCAGCTTTTGTGGATTTAGCGACAGTTGCTGTATGCGTGCTGCCGTTGTTGAAACACTTCTGAACCCGCTGATCCATGACGCACAGCAAAGTTCACGTCCGCACGACCCGAGGCCTCCCAGCTTGGCTGCTTCCTGTCTGACACCGATCTGACGCATTTCGACACGGATGCGGAATGCTTCGGCCAGTTTTTTGATCAGTTCCCTGAAATCCACCCTTTCATTGGCCGTGTAATAAAAGATGGCTTTCGTTTTATCGCCCTGGTATTCCACATCGTTGATCTTCATTTCCAGCCCGAGATCCATAGCAATCACACGCGTTTTTTTCATGGTGGGCCTTTCAAGGGCCATCACCTCAAACCATTTTTCTATATCAACCGGACGGGCATGCCTGAAAACCCTTTTCACCTCTCTCTTTTCAGGATCAAAATTTTTTCGCGTCATCTGCAACCGTACCGCATCACCGGTCAGCGAAACAATCCCGATATCATGGCCGGGCGATGCTTCCACAGCTACAATTTCCCCTTCAAGCAACCGCATTTCAGGCGGATAGGTAAAAAAATCTTTGTGATCGTTTTTAAATCGGACCTCAACATAATTTGGAGTTAACGGTCCGGAGATATCCGGTAACCAGTTATAGGAAGCAAGTTTGCAACATCGAAGCTGGTTAACGGTTTGACCTCTTGAATGACTGCTTGCCGGAATACAACAACCACGCATTGTATCCGGTTTTATATGTGTTTTTGTAATTTCCGTTTCTTTATCCATTTCCCCTCTTTTCAATATCAATGCAACGACAAAAATATAACAAAGTTTTGAAATTGATTCTTCATTGAAATTATCCGGGTTTTGTCAGGCTGTTAAAGGGGGTGTCTTTTGCGTTTTTCCAATCTCTTAACATTAACTTAACATTGGCTTAATAATGCCTTTATCCTGCCCCCTTACTTTTGTCTCCAAATCTGAAAACCATGAAAAAAATCTTTTTAAGCTTAATAATAATCGCCCTGATGGGCATGGCATACGCAGGCAACGACAATGCCAAAGAAAATAAAAGTGCTGCAAAAGCCACAACGGGTATTACCTTAAGCGGCAAAATTGTTGACTTCACAACCGGGGAAGCCCTTACGGGTGTTAAAGTAAAAATTGAAGGCAGCAATGTACTTACTTACTCGGATCTGGATGGAAATTTCTCATTCGAAAATCTGAAACCGGGGAAGTATGATATTATTGCTTCATTTATTTCATACAAAAAAAGTTTTATCGAAAACTTTAAAGCTGAAACCGACAGCGATATCGAAATCAAAATGCAGGAAGATTAAAACCCACCCTTCCAATATTTCAAGTCATTGGTTATTAATATTTCGGGCACTCCTCCAGGAGTGCTTTTTTATTCGTGTATATTTGGAGGGTAATCGCTAATAGTTCTCTCCGCCATCTGAAAAACACCGATCTGTAATGAAAATTTGGAAATCATACCCGAAACAGGTTAGTATTTTCTTTCATCGGTAAGTTTTCCCCGATCGTTATACATTTTCCAGGTGCCGGTCTTTTTTCCGTTTTTATAATGCATTTCATACAGCAACACACCGTCGGAATTCCAGATAAACCAGTCTCCGTTTTTTTTATCGTTCAAATAATGGGCAACTGCGGTTTTTGTTCCGTTTTCGTTCCATTTTATCCACTCTCCGTTTTTAAGTCCTTCTTTATAGGAGCGTTGCTCCCGTTTTTTTCCGTCTTCAGAATAAATAATGACCAATCCGTTTTCAATGCCGTTTTTGATGTTTCTTTCGACTTTAGGTTGACCGTTTTCATAATACTCAATATGCCTGCCTGTGTAAAGCATATCATTTTTATAATAACGGCCTTCTTTGTATTCAAGCTTTTGCGCCGACAGAGCATTTGATACAAATAACAAGGCAAAGAGAAAAAGTGCGGGGTAAAACATTTGATTTTTCATAATAAAGAATTATTCATGTCATTTAAAAGTTCGAAAACTGCTTTTAATTGATTATATATTTAAATCCTAACTCCAGGAGTACACCGGTAGAAAATTGCCTGTAAACATATTCCCGGTTTTTGTAAGTATAGGTTTCTCTGTAGTCTGGATTCAAAATATTTTTTGCCCGGAATTCGAGCATCCATCGTTCAGCAATCCGTTTTCCCAGGGTAAGGTTTAAATAATTTACCGGTTGGGCATAAACATCGGGAGTTCCCCCTTTTACATTGATGACGATTTTCGGGCCGCTTATATTATAAACCAGGTTAATATCCAGGCCGATATCAGGATTGTTGTAAACCAGGTAGGTGTTGATGATATAGGGCGACTGACCGAACATGGGACGTGTGTTTTTAGCAGTAAGGTCAGTGGCCCGTATCGCTACCAACTCGGCCGAATCAATGGCCACTTCCGAGTAAATATACGTGAAATTCAATCCGATTTTAAAATGCCTGAATGCATTGACGAAATCAAGGTTTTTTCTGAAGTCGAATTCGGCACCATATACGGTGGCTTTGTCTACATTTTCCCAGGTTAATTCCGAATTTTGAGTGATCGGGTTATCAACAAGTTCGATGGGATCGGTAAAGGTTTTTGTAAAAGTTCCCAGAGAAATGATCTCTCCCGGATTAAAGAAATACTCCCATCTGAAATCCAGGTTATCTATTAGTGTCCGCTTCAGGTTGGCGTTACCCACATAAACCTCACCCCCTGCAAAGTCTTCCGAAGCATAGGGTGCCAGTTCCCTGAATGTTGGTCTTGCCAGTGTCCGGCTGTAATTCGCCCTGATGTTCATCCGGTCATTGACCCTGTATGTAAGAGCCAAAGCCGGAAGAATGTCATTGTTTTTCAAATATCCCTTTTCAAGGCGGGCATCTTTACTCGCCGAATTGATCAATGTATATTCGTAACGGGCTCCGGCAATGATCCTCAATTTTTCCCGGACCATGGCATCAATCATTAAAAACCCTGCACCTACCGTCTGGTTTGCAGTATAACTGTTTTTTAAATCATCGTCGGGTACTCCCTGAATGTAAACTCCGAAGTTTTGGCCCGTAGCCGGGTCGAACTTGCTATAGTTTATTCCTATCATCGAATCTGCAACAAATTCGGAAATGTTTCCATTATATACATTGGGAGCAAACTGGAATTGGTAATTTACACGGGTTTCGCTGAAATCCCTGTTTTTAAAAGAATAAACACCGCCAAATTTAAGTTTGGGCGCATGAGATTTGCTACCCAACCCGATGCTAAAGTCTCCTTTGAAAAAATAATTCATTTCAACCATTTTTCTGTAAAACCGTGAAGGAACTTTATAAATTGCCGGTTCGATGGCATAGTCATTCGGACTTTCCAGGTCGGGATAATAACTGTTGGTGAAAAAACGCATGTCGGGTTCATCCTGCCCGGAACGTGTAACTGATCCGGTCCAGTTGAATTTCAACCTGGAAAATTTTTTAAAATAATGTTCCCCCCGGAGTTGACCCGTATTTAAAGACCGTTGCAGCCATTGCAACTTACGGGTTTCAATGATCAGGTTCCCGACTTCATCGGATGGTTTTTTACCATACATATATCTTGCAGATGAAATTCCGCTTTGGTTTTTGTATAAAATAAGACTGATTTTATTGTTTCCGTTAATCTTGTACGTTACATTGCCCAAAACACCCCACAATGCTTCTTTTGTCCCCTGGTTATCATTGTATTCATGCTGCTTGGTCAGGGTCTTGTCATCGGCACCGCCTAACTGGTACCTGCCTTTGATGCCGTTCTCATAAAAATTCTCCCTTGTTTTATAGGAAATCCCGAATACATATCCCAGTTGATGACCTTTTTTCCCGATACTTATTTGATTTCCAATAGAAAACTGCATTGTTGCATTCAAATTGGAAGGGCCTGTTTCAGGGCCCATTATCTTATTGAAATCCATCGTGATATTTGTCAATTGCTGACGGTTTGAAGGATAAACCGGTATTTTCCCTCCGGCAGAATTAGGTATGTTCCTGAAGCCGTTGTCGTACCCTAAAAAATCCGTAGGGCTGCCGGGGTAATTTAAAAAGTCGGAGCGTAAACTTGCCTGTGTATTGTAACCCAGCCGCAATCCGACGTGAAGCGTATATTTTTCAGGAAAATCTTTGGTAACAATGTTGATCAGTCCTCCTGTAAAATCAGCAGGCAGGTCAGGGGTAAAAGTTTTGTAAACAATGATATTATCAATCAGGTTTGTGGGGAAAATATCCATTTGTACAGAGTTCCTGTTCGGATCGAGCCCGGGAATGTCGGCTCCGTTTAAAACGGTTTTGCTGTAACGGTCGCCCAGTCCCCTGACATATACGTATTTTCCGCCCTCAACATTTACTCCCGTAACCCTTCTCAGAGCGCCTGCCGCTTCACTGTCACCACCGCGTGTCATTTGTTGGGCAGAAACGCCGTCAATTACATTTGCCGATTTCTTTTGAACGGTAAGCAGTGCAGCTTCTGTCCGTTGTACCATTTTGGCCTTGATCTCAACTTCTTCGAGTCCCAGGCTGATGGTATTCAGTTGCACATTTAAAAGGGTGACATCACCCTCTTTAATTTCAACCTGCTCAAATGTTTGCGGTTCATACGAAATGTACTGGCAAACGAATGTGTAGGTTCCGGGCTCAAGACCGGAGATCGTGTAATTACCATCCAGGTCGGTCGCTGCACCTGTTGATGTTCCTTTGATCATCATGGTGGCCCCGATCAGTTCTTCACCGGTTTCCCCGTCGATGATCTTTCCCCGGAGTATGCCTTGCGATTGCAATGAAATAAATGAACTAATAAATAACAATGTTAATGTTAATCTGGTTATTCCGATCATGGTAACTTTGTTGTTTTAAAATATTGAATTAAAATGCAAAAGCAGCCTCATGTAAAATCACGAGGCCACTTTATGCTCTTTGTTTTTATTTTAAGGTGTGTGTATTATTTTGACATATATTTTGAAAAAAGAGTCCAGCCTGCGGCCCAGTTTTCGCCAGCCGGATCAAAAGCGCCTTTATAATCGGTTGTTTTAAACCAACTGTCCGGGACAGTGGCCATTTTTCCGCCGACATCACCGGTTGGTACCGGGTTAAAGAGTGACAATTCTTCATTAATTTCGATACCGGGGTCCTGAATAAGATTCCCGGCTATAGCAAAATAATCGGCAACAGCCTGTGCGGCAGTTGCGATATCCCCGGAAGGGACGTCATCTGCAGCGGATATATTGAATACCGGATTTTGTCCCACAGACCAGAAAATATTGTTTTCGAGGGTCAAATCACCATTTTGAAAACGGGTATTGGAAGATTCTCCGGTTAATAATTCGATATCAACGCCTTTATCCTGGTTGACCAAAACGGAGTTGGCATAATGTCCGCCGGCATTGTCACGAAAGGTAACCAGTCTTTTGCCGGCGCCGTTACCACGCCCCACATAGGTAACATTAAAAATTTGCGGAATAGCATAAGGTTGGCCGGTTTCAGGATCGGTTCCGCCATCATGTTCACCTACACGGTCACCACGGCCATATCCCTGAACGGCAAGCCAAAACTGACCGTAGCCACGGAAACCCTGGTCATAATCATAACAATCGTCACCACAAAAAGCAACCACAATGTTATTCAACCGCGGAGCACCTCCGAAAAATTCAATACCGTCATCTTTATTCGAAAATATTTCAATATACTCGATAACCGTACCGCTACCCACTGCGCCGAGCGTTAAGCCGTTTATTTCATTTCCTTCACCTATTTCGGTTCCGCCATGACGGATTGAAACATATTTTAAAACGCCGGAATTATCGTTGTCATCATTTCCGCCGTATTCGCCACGTGGCTCGGTCGTGGGAATGCCCTCAATCTGTTGGGTTGCCGGGTCGGTATTCAAACGGGCTTTGCCCAGGATAATTACCCCTCCCCAGAGGCCGTTGTCCAAATCGGGAACCGCCCCCTGAAGGTCATCGGCCTCGGCCGTAAAAATAATGGGACGTTCGGAAGTTCCTTTGGCAATGATCTTACCACCCCTGGCAACAATCAGCGCCGAAGCATTTTCACCCTGTCCCGCTTTGCCCTTTATGATTGTCCCCGGTTCGATCGTCAGGGTCTGGCCGGTATTTACAAAAACAAAACCGTCTAAAATATAAACATTGTCTGATGTCCATGTTGTGGTGCCGGTTCCATCCCCGCTATCTGTGATGGTCACGGTACTGATCAGGTTGACATACATGGTTTCATTGGAACTCATTGCGACACCCTGGCCGTTAAAAATACTCGCACTACCGGCCGGTGATATAAAAACAACTTCTTTACCGTTAGAGGTACCGTTAAGTTGAAGGCTGATGGTAGCCACAGCATCTCCTGCGGTGTGGGAAACCGTATATTCTTTTAGCCCGGCAACTCCCCCTTCAAGCGTTACTTTGAAACTTGAATTGTCAAGATTGCCAACAGCACCGGCATTTTTATAAACGGCCTCATTGAATGTCACTGTTACTTGGAATTGACCCGCATCGGAAGATACTTGCAGGTTTGTCATTGTTGGCGAAGTCTTCTCTCCCGGGGAATCATCACTTTTTTTACATCCAGTGAAAGAGATGATCAATGCCATGAATACGATGGCAGATAAGGTTAAAGTTTTTTTGTTCATCTTAAGATAATTGGTTTACAAATGATACAATTTCTGTTTTTTTGATTTTACAAACCAATTCAATCTATAATATGTAACCGTTAAGTAACTATTAAGTAAATATTAAATCTCAGAATTTTTTTAACTAAAATTTAACACAGGGGGTAAAATAAATATTAGAATATTGAATTATTAAAACATAAGAGTACCTTTACACAATTGTAACACAGTATTATGGATATTAACCCGACAAACTCCTCAGGCGGAAAACACTTACTAAACCCGGAGAACTGGGTAGAAGACCACGGAGATTATCTGTACAATTTTGCTTTTTCCCGTGTCCAGTCAAAAGAACTTGCCGAAGACATGGTTCAGGAGACTTTTGTTGCTGCATTAAAAGCCATGCATTCTTTCCAGGGTAAAAGTTCGGAAATTACCTGGCTGATATCCATACTGAAACGGAAAGTAATTGACCACTATCGAAAATCAAGCACTTCGAGGGAAATCTCTTCATCCGAATTTACGAAACCTTTTAACGAAGAAGGTCCCATGCAGGGGCATTGGATCATGGAACGGGCGCCCAACGAGTGGCCCCATGAACTGGATGATCCGGTACACAGGGAGGAATTCAGGAAAATAATCGAGCTCTGTCTTTCTTTTCTTCCGGACAACTGGAAAGCCGTTTTTATCATGAAAGTATTAGATGAAATAAATAGCGATGAAGTCTGTAAGGAGTTAGGATGCACTCCGTCTAACCTCTGGGTCATGCTTCACAGGGCCCGCCTGAAATTAAGAGAATGCATTGAAATGAAGTGGAAAAATGAGTAAGAATAAAAGCGTTATTAAAAAAGGTATGGAAAAGATCATGCTCGATTGCGATCGTGCCACATACCTGATAACGAAAAGCGAATTTGAAAGTCTGGGTTGTATCCAAAAACTGCAGCTTAAAATGCACCTGACATACTGCAAATTTTGCAGAAGGTTTGCCCGGCAAAATAAAATTATGTCGGAAGTTCTTGAAGATTTTAAACAAATTGATCAGGATCACTTGCTTATTCATCTTTCCGAAGAACAGCAATCCAAACTCAAAGAAACCATTGAATCAGAAATAAAAAAATAAAATTGCGTAAGAATTTTGTAATAATTACGTCTAAATACACAGCGAAATCAATTTTTTAATCATTTTTTAAATTTAACATCATGAAAAGAAAACAACAAAAATTCAGTTTCATCACAGCTTTGGTAGTCGTACTGGCTATTTCCTTTACGCTTACCACACAGGCTAAAACAAATTCAACCGGCACAGACCTGAACATCAAGACATTTGTAAAGGTAAACACCTTAACGGCTGATGGCGACAAGTTCTATGATTTAAAGTGCAATGGCGAAAGTACCGAAGCCAAATCATCCAAAACCAAAAGCGGAACCGTTTCCGAAAAAAATACAAAGAGTACGGAAATGAAATGCGGCGAAGGAAAATGCGGCGATGCTAAATCAACCGAAAGCAAAGCTACCAAATCAGGTTCTGTTTCCGGTAAAGATGCCAAAACCACAACAGGTGGTAAATGCGGCGAAGGAAGATGCGGCGATGCTAAATCAACACAAAGCAAGGACAGCAAATCGAAGAAAGCCAAAACCAGTGAAGGCAAATGTGGCGAAGGAAAATGCGGAACAGCAAAAATGTAATATCTTCATAGTGTGCTACCAACAGGGAGGCTGTAAACCCGGCCTCCCTGTCTTTTCATAAACTATTTCCGGTTTTCACAGAAATAAATCCCCGGCCGTTTCGGCGCATATTCTTAAAACCGGATACTAATTATCACATCTTTTCTCTCTCCGTTAAAATTTATTTAGAGAACCCGTAACAAAAAGAAAAATTAATTGCAGGCCAAATTTGTTCAAATTAACTGTAAAAAATAAAATCATGAAAACAAAACTTTTAAAAAATTATGAATCTGCAGTGGGTGTTTTGAGAAAATTTTCAGACCTGCCCCTGCTGATTATGCGCCTGATTCTGGCTTACGGATTCTGGGGAACCGGCATGATGAAATGGAAAAATATTGAAGGTGTAGCCGAATGGTTCGGCAGCCTGGGCATACCTTTTCCCACGCTTAATGCCTATTTGGCAGCCACAACAGAAATTGTGGGTGTAATTTTTTTAATTTTGGGGTTGGCCGTAAGAATAATTTCCGTACCTTTGATGATTGTAATGCTGGTAGCTATTTTTACCGTTCATTTACATAATGGTTTTGAAGCCGGTAACAACGGCTTTGAAATTCCGCTTTATTACCTGATCATGTTATTTACATTGTTCATTTATGGAGGCGGAAAAATCAGTTTGGATAATGTACTACGGCGTGCAGTTTAGCACGATTTTTGTAGTATTTAAGATACTTCCCTATTTTTCATTAGGCGATAGTTTTGGTTAATCTGGGAATTATAAGGCGGTCCGCCCGGGCCGCCTTTCCCATTTTAAGAGATTGATCTTCTTTTACTTACACTTAATGTTTAATCCGGCCTCGTGAATAATAATCAAGTCTGTTGGTTTCCCGATGGGCATTTTTGAATAAATGAAAAACCAGAATTTGTAACCTGCTCGGACGTGTATTTTCTTATTGCCGTAAATGACTCTGTAATAACAATCTACTGTTGATAATTATTCGCGTTGCCCGATATAATATCCCTACTTTGGTAGTACTTTAACCTGCCCTTTGAACCGGGTATCGCTTGCAATGTATTTACTAAAAACAGACAAATATGAAAAAGCATTTTTCTTTATTTGCACTGGTTGTATTATGTTCGCAACCATTACTTTCGCAGGTAACCACAAACGTTGAAGCCCTGAAATATATCTATCAGGTCAAAACACAACAATGGCAACAACAACGGGAGAAAGTTGAACAATTTTCAAAAACCCATAATATGCCCGTCAGAACGGATAGCGGTGGAGTAACCATGGAAATGCAATACATTGACAAATATGGGATGCCCCAGTCCTACATGACCGAAAACCTGAATGCAGCCAAAACAATTTCTACCGATAAAGTGCAGCCCGGCGGAGGGAGTGGACTGAGTCTTGACGGATCAGGAATGACAGTGTATGAATGGGATGCCGGGGCGGTTTTAAGCACGCACCAGGAATTCGGATCGAGGGTTTCGATGGGTGACACAGTGACAGTATCCCATTACCACTCAACGCATGTCGGGGGAACAATGATTGCTTCGGGTGTGGATGCCAATGCCAAAGGGATGGCACCGGCTGCAAACCTGAAATCGTTTGATTGGAACAGTGACTACGGTGAAATGGCATGGGAAGCTGCGAAAGGCGCCCTTGTCAGCAATCATTCCTATGGTTTCAGCCGGGGCTGGACTTACAGCTCATACTACGGGGCGTGGTTTTGGTACGGCACAACGGCTGTCAGTACCACCGAAGATTATTTGTTCGGCTTTTATGATGACGGGCCTCGCGACCTGGATGAAATAGCCTATTATGCACCTTATTATTTAATAGTTAAATCTGCCGGTAACGACCGGAATGATAACCATACGGGAGGACATTATGTTTATGACCCGGGGCTCGGCGCATGGGTATGGAGCACTGCTTATCGTGACCCGGACGGGGATTACGACTGCATAGGTACAAATGGAATAGCTAAAAACATCGTAGCCGTCGGATCGGTTGAGGATATTCCGGGGGGATATTCACAACCTTCGGATGTGATCATTGCCGGTTATTCTTCATGGGGGCCTGCTGACGACGGACGGGTAAAACCCGATATAGTGGCCAACGGACAAAGTTTGTATTCCACAGATAATGATTACAACAGTGATTATATTTCTTTAAGCGGTACCTCGATGGCAGCACCCACCGTGACTGCATCCATGCTTTTGTTACAGCAACACTATCACAACCTTTTCGGAAGATATATGAGGGCATCCACCTTAAAAGCCCTCGTGGTTCATACTGCCGACGAGGCCGGATCGAATAACGGACCCGATTATATGTTCGGGTGGGGACTGATGAATACCAAAAGTGCGGCCGATAAGATCACGGAAAATCAAACAACGGATGTCATCTCCGAACACGTGCTTGTGGACGGTGGCTCTTACAGCCGGGATATTACAACCACAGGCACCAACCCTGTAAAAGTTACCGTTGTATGGACGGATCCGCCTGGTGCCATACCGGCAGATGCAGTAGATCCGCCTGACGTCATCCTTGTCAACGACCTCGATCTGCGTGTGGTCAATAATACTACTTCAACAACTTATTACCCCTGGAAACTTGACAAAACCAACCCTGCCAACGCGGCTACCAATACAACGGAAAATAATGTGGACAACGTGGAAGTGGTTTACATTGACAACCCGACATCTGGAACAACCTATACAATTACCGTTGATCATGACGGGACACTTTCCGGTGGCCGACAAGTGTTTTCGATAATCATCAGCGGAGACATCTCAAACAGTGAAGCACCTGTAGCCGACTTTTTTGCGACCAACACAACACCGGGCGGAAACGAACCGGTTACTTTAACGGATGCATCCGACAATATCCCCACTTCATGGTTGTGGAGTATTTCACCCTCTACGTTTGAATACATAAACGGCACATCGGGAACTTCGCAAAATCCGGAAGTAAAATTTACAGCCACCGGTACTTATGATGTTACACTTTATGTTGAAAATGCTTACGGAAACGATACCAAAGTAAAAACCGGATACATTACCGTAAGCAACACCCCTTCTTCCTATTGCGAAGCTTATTCTTCCAATCCGTACGGGTACATCAGCCGGGTTCAACTTTCCACTTTAGATAATATCTCCACATATACCAATGTAGGCGATCCCGACCCCAATGATAAGTATTATGAAGATTTTACCGCGCTGACGGTTGACCTCAACGTTTTACAGGGCTATACCATTGCCATTACCAACGGGACAACTGACGCCGGCCTTGATGTGGCTGTATGGATTGACTGGAACCGTGACGGCGACTTCTATGATACGGATGAAAACATAGTTTGCGAAATAGACGGATACGGGGCAGGCAGCTTTGCTTTTACTGTTCCCGCTGCTGCAAAACCGGGGAATACACGCATGCGTATCCGGACAAAATATTATGACGGTTATTGCTATCCCTGCGGTTCCACGCTAAACGGCGAAGTTGAAGATTATACGGTAAACATCAATGCCGTGGATATTACCTGGCAAGGCACGATCAGCACAGACTGGAACAACTCCGGAAATTGGGATCTGGGGGTAGTACCGACCACTTCTTTCAACGTGATCATTCCCTCTTCACCAACAGGTGGCCGT
>JAADID010000302.1 GCA_013151505.1 Chlorobiota bacterium
TCCGGCCTTCCGACGTCGGCATTTCCAGGTCCAGCCTGCGTTTTGTACTGGAAAAGCTGGCGGAAAAAACGGTACCCGTTTCTCCCGATCTTTCACTTGAGTTTAAACCGCAGTTCGACCTCTATGAGGAACCGTCGGTAACACCTTCTAAAGTGAAGGTTTTCGGTCCGCCTTCCATACTCGATACGTTGACCGGCGTTTCGACACAACACCTGGTTTTAAAAAATGTTTATACGGACCGGAAGATTGATGTGGGAATTTTAAATCCGGCGCCGGGGCAACTGCAGTTTGACCCCGAAATAGTCAGCGTTTCGTTCAGGGTTGAGAAATTTACCGAATCGAGCGTTGAGATACCGATTGATCTGAGCAGGGTCAGGTTGAAGATCAAAACATTTCCGGCCATAGTGAAAGTGAATTTTAAAGTGGCACAGAAAGATTTTAATAACGTACAGACAAATCAGTTTAATGTTGTTCCCGAAACCGAAGGGGTTAACCTGCGTGAAGTGCAGGAGCTTCACCTCGTTATCGAGAAGAAACCCGATTTCATCCGGAATGTCTGGTTAAATCCTACGGATGTGGAGTTTCTGATCATTAAGTGAGGATGTGTGAAGGGAAGGGGCAGTTGGTGCAATGGGTGCAATGGGTGCAGTTGGTGCAATGGATGGATGAATGGATGGAACAACCTGACAGGTTTCAGGGAGCCGGCGGATTGGCAACCTGTCAGGTTTCGAGGGAGGGGGAGAACGCTGCGCTGAAGCCCTGCGCTGAAGCCCTGCGCTGAAGCCCAGCCCTGAAACCCTGCCCTGAAGGGCAGGGAAACTGACAGAGAATGTAAAATAAAGTTGTGAAATAAATCAGTAATCCGGCCCCTGCCCGTCCGGTCAGGCGGGCTTCAGGGCCGGGGTCGAACCATGATCAAAGTAGCACTCACGGGAAATATCGGAAGCGGGAAAAGTATCGTCACCCGGATATTCAGGACAATGGGCGTCCCGGTATTCATTGCCGACATCGAAGCACGGATGTTGTATTACCGTGAAGATGTGAAAGAAATAATCAGGCAGAAACTGGGGGACCGGGTTTTTGATTCTGACGGCGAAATAGACACCAAAGCCCTCGCAGATGTAATCTTCAGCGACAAAGAAGCCCTGATAACGGTGAACAACATCATCCATCCGCTGGTTTACCGGGAATATCAAAACTGGCTTGACCTTTACAGAAATGAACCCTATACCATTCATGAATCGGCTATTTTGTACGAGAACAACCTGATATCCCGTTACGACAAGGTGATTGTCGTGACGGCTCCCGAAGCATTGCGTTTGAGAAGGGTAATGGAACGGGACGGTGTCACCGGCGAGGAGGTCAGGGCGCGAATGGCCAACCAGTGGCCGGAAGAAGAAAAGGCAAAAAGGGCCGACTTTGTGATCATTAACGACGGGGAGCATTTTCTGATCCCGCAAATACTGGAAATAGACAAAACTTTAAGAGGTTAAATTTTATTTTGATGGTCTGAAAACAAAATAACAATTTCTCTTGAAAAAAGATGTGGAATAACTAATATCATGAAAATCAAATATAATAACCTTTACACACATTTTGTTCTGACTACATTAAACCATGAACCGGTATTACCTGAAAAAAATAAGGTAATAAGGTCAGTTTTAACTTTACAATACATTGCTACTAAGGTAATTGTTTTTTTGTTTGCATTGAATACCGGAAATAAGGTTTTTTAAACCGGAACCAGCCAAACACTATTATTCCTGCGGTGTTTTTTGGTGTTCTTCAGAAAAAACCTTATCGAAAAAATAAAACCTTAGTAGCTTCCAATACAAAATAATCCCCGACCTTATGACCTTATTTGCTTTGAACATAAAAGTCATTAAGTCGTTTTTTTTCTGTTATTTTTCACAATATATTTTCTATCAAATTATTCCCTATAAAATAAATCTCCCGGCACATCAAAAACCTCTCCGGCAACTGAAAGATAAAGTTTAATCCTGAAAAACTTTGAAAAGTAAAAAAATGTAGTAACTTTGTAATTACATTTAAATAGTTAAATCATGGAAATACCGGTAATACGGATTGGAAATTCGAAAGGGTTCCGGCTGAGTAAAGCCCTGCTTGAAAAATACAATATCAAAGACAAGGTTGAGCTTGTCCTTGAAAAAGAGTATATCATTATCAAACCAATTTCTCAACCAAGAAAAGACTGGGAACCCGCTTTTAAAGAAATGAATGAAAACGGTGACGACCAGTTACTGTTTGATGACGTTTTTGAAGATGAAAATTTTGAAGAATGGAATTGACACAATATCAGATAGTGCTGGTGAATTTAGACCCTACCATTGGAAGTGAAATGAAAAAAACACGACCTTGTGTTATTATTTCGCCTGATGAAATGAACAAATATTTACGAACAATTGTTGTTGCACCTATGACAACGAAATCAAAAAAATATCCGACCAGAATTGAAATAAGGCACGACAGAAAAATTGGCTGGGTCGTCATTGACCAAATTCGAACAATTGACAAAAGGCGCATTGTAAAAGTTTTAGGACGCTTAACACGACGTGAAATAAATAAAGTTAAAGCCATAATGAAGGAAACTTATGTTGATTAGATTAAGACTGATTCTTTGGTTTGATGATTCATTAACAATAATAGGTACTTACATCATCTCAATTCGGTTGAAGCAGATAGGGTACATTGAAAATATAAAAAAGAAATTAACTGACTATTTATAAAGCATTTGCATAATGGAAGAACTGGCACTGGGGATCGGCTCGAGGGTTGAGCATCCCGATTTTGGTAAAGGCGTGGTCATACAGGTGTATGACGATGTGTATGAGATCACCTTTATAGATTACGGCGTGAAAACGGCTTCGATAAGCTGAAGGTGCTGGACTATCGCGGCTCGGAGGACGACCTGCTGAGCTTTGAAAAAGTGGAAAGGGTATTCCGCAAGCTGCTCACCGACCTGACCGACATCCGGCATATCGTCCACATCGGCGACAAATGGAAAGGCGGCAAGCTGGTGCTTGTCCCCGGCAGGGCCGGATTGCAAGGCAAAGAGATTCCCATTGATGCTTTTTTCCACAAGATCGTGATGCTGCGCGACAGGGTGCGCGTGATGGAACAGAAGATCAACAGTTCCAAAAACCTGGATAACGAAGAGAAAGTTGCCATCCAGCAGTACATTACCCGTATCTACGGCAGCCTGACCACATTCAACGTGCTGTTCGACAGCAAAGAGGATTACTTTGTGGGGGAAAGGGGAGAGTGACACAATTATAACCAGCTATCAAACAATTATAATTCATGGAAAAAAGATTTAAAAGAATATAGGTCTGAAAAACCGCACCCAATAAAAATGTGATTGACCCTAAAAATAGAATCAATCCAAGTAATTCCATTATTG
>JAADID010000132.1 GCA_013151505.1 Chlorobiota bacterium
TTCCTGATCGGTAAAAAAGGGGTGTTTACAATGGAAGATTTGTTGAAGATATAGATGAATCTCACGCAAAGGCGGCAAGGCGCAAAGTATTTGAGTTTGGTATTGTTATAATATTGAAAAAGAATTACCTCATTGTCATTATGTAGCAAATGTTGATTAGCCGTAAACATTTGATTAATTTTACAAGAAAAATCAGATAACAATGAAAAAACTGGCTGTTATTTTATTTTTTATTCCCATGTTTTCGTTTTCCCAGATATCGGATCAGGCAGTTGATTTCGTTTTTAATCATGCAAATACAATTGTAATTGATACAAATCTTACGCTAACAGATATAGCACATTATCTTCAGGATCATGGTTATATAATTGACAAAAAAGATAAAGATTTGCAATCAATTTCGACAAAACCTTTCCTAATTTGGAAATCATCGAACCAAACCGGTGTTATTGATTTATGGAAAGATCATGGTGATATTATTATTACAGCTCAATTTTCAGTATCTCAATTTGGTTTTACCTCAACTGATAAAATGGAAAAAAGAGGAACAGGTAATGTTAAAGGTAAATTATTTCAAATCGTGGATGAATTTGCAAAACAAATGGCAAAAGATTACGAAACAAAAATTAGTTATTTGAAATTATAATTCTTTTCGTTTTTGGCTGAGACAGAAAAACCGGTCTGTAAGTAATACCGCTGAGAATTCTTTTTAGCTTTGCGATCTTCAAAGAATTAACAATATTTAAGGAGTGTAATTCCTGAAAGATAGTACATTGCGTTCATGCGTTCATAATTTAAATCATTTATCATGCTTGAGTTTATTTTCTTGCTTCCCCTGTCCATGACAATTCCCACCATTTTTGCATGGGGTATATTTGAAAAGGCAGGCAGGAAGGGTTGGGAAACCCTCATACCGTATTATAACCTCTATGTTTTTCTGAAGATCATTAAAAAGCCTTTCTGGTGGTATCTGTTGCTGTGGTTTCCTTACATCAATGTGTTCATGTACATGCTGATGCTGGTGGAGATTGCCAAATGTTTCAACAAATTCAAACTCTGGGAACAGGCTGTGGCTGTGGTTTTTCATATATTTTATCTACCCTACCTCGGATGGAGTAAGGACGAAAAGTTTGTGGACCCTGACGACAGGCCGCAGATAAAAAAGAGCTGGGTGCGCGAATGGGTGGATGCCATTATCTTTGCGGTGGTTGCCGCTTCCATTATCCGGGCATTTTTATTTGAAGCTTACACCATCCCCACTTCTTCGATGGAAAAAACCATGCTGGTTGGCGATTATCTTTTTGTGAGCAAAATTGCCTACGGACCCCGCATCCCGATGACGCCCATTTCTTTTCCTTTTGTTCACCACACCCTGCCCTTTACAAAATCCACAAAGTCGTTTGTCGAATGGATAGAGCTGCCTTATTGCCGCATGCCCGGCCTTACAAAAGTCAAACATAATGACCCGATAGTTTTTAATTACCCTGAAGGCGATACGGTTTCCACCCGCTTTCAAAGTAACCGAAGTTATTATCTGTTGGTTAAAGAATATGGACGTGACCGGGTTTGGAGCGATAAAAGAAATTTCGGTGAGATTGTGGCCCGCCCGGTGGATAAACGCGAGAACTATGTAAAACGGTGCATTGCTTTGCCAGGCGATACTTTAAAGATCATCAAACGTCAGGTTTACATCAACGGGAAAGCCGTTGAAACCCCGAAAGAATCACAAACAGATTATTACGTTGTTACAGATGGCAGCAGTTTTAATCCGAAAATACTGGAAAACCTGAATATTGACAAACCCATGAGGTTGCCTCAGCCGGGTATGTTTAAAATGAACCTGACGCTCGAGGCAAAAGAAAAGATTGAAAGTTTCAGCATTGTCAAAGGCATTGAACCCATCATTGATCCTCCGGGGAAATGGGATCCGATCACATTTCCTTTTGATTCGGCATACAAATGGAACCGTGACAACTACGGCCCTATTTACATTCCTGCAAAAGGTGTTCCCATTCCGCTGACGCTCCGCAACCTTCCTTTGTTTCAACGGCTCATCACGGTTTATGAAGGAAATACGCTGGAAGTGAAGGACAGCACCATCCTGATCAACGGCAAACCGGCTGATTCCTACACGCCCAAACTGAATTATTACTGGATGATGGGAGACAACAGGCACAATTCTATGGACTCAAGATACTGGGGATATGTCCCGGAAGACCATATCGTAGGTAAACCTGAATTGATCTGGTTCTCTTACAATGACGGGAAAATCCGTTGGAACAGGTTATTTACTTTTATTAAATAGCAAAATCCTGTTGCCGGGTTTTCGGTTTTTCGGACAAATGAAAAAAGATCAATAATTTTTACCAAACCCGATCTGAAAGTGTTTTTCCGTTTTACCGGAAACTCTTTCCAATACCTATTATTGTTAACTTTGCAGCGCAAAAAGTGAAGCTTCAATGCCCGATAAATCAAATACAAGAAAAAGTAATGTCCTGAAAAAACAGGAGAAAAAAAATATTCCAAAGTCCAGCGGCAACTCAAAGAAAAAAAGATCTGCGAAAAAAACCACATCCGGGCAGGGAAGCCCCGGAGTAAAAAGGATTATCGGATTTTTCTTTCTGCTCGTGGCGGTATATCTTTTCCTGGCTTTTACTTCCTATTTTCTGAACTGGTTTGAAACGGTATCGGGCAAGGAATTTCTGGATCATACCGGGATTGTAGAAAACTGGACCGGTAAGCTGGGTATTATCCTATCGGAATGGCTGGTGCTGAAAGGGTTAGGGATCGGCGCTTTTTTCTTCCCGCTGCTATTCCTTTCCATCGGATTTTCCATGCTGCTGAAAATAAGGATGTTCAAGCTCTGGACGTGGTTCTGGATCATTGTTTTAATGGTTCTGTGGTTACCCATGACGCTTAACTATATTTTTCCTGAAGGTTCATTGAATATACTTGGCGGTGCTATTGGCAAACAACTCAAAGACTGGTTGAAAACCCCTCTCGGTCCGGTTGGGTTTGTCCTTTTGCTGATCTTTATCCCTGCTGTTTTTATTCTGCTCAAATACAGTTTTAGCTGGAAGATAAAAAGCCACAAAACAGGTGATGAAGCTCAAAAGGATACTCCGGCAAAGAAAAACAAACCCGGTGAAGATATTTACAATACCGTGGAGTTTTCCGTTGAGGCCGAACCGGATGAAAACAAAATTGCAGAAAAGGAAAAGGATTTTAAGATAGAAATAGATCCATCTGTAGAGCAATTATCTGAAAACAAAGAAAAAAATCCTGCCGGTACCAAAAAGAAGGATGTTGAGCTTACCATTGAAAACCCTTTGGAAGAAGATAGTAAAGTTAAACCGGGCGATCATTTCGGAATTGACACAAAATTCGATCCCACCCTTGACCTGCCCGATTTCAAGCTGCCGCCGCTTGATCTGTTGAATGATTATGACGAAGATGCCATTACGGTAGATAAAGAGGAACTGGAAGCCAACAAAAACAAGATCGTCGAAACGCTGGATCATTACAACATCAGCATTACAAAGATCAAGGCCACCATCGGGCCTACGGTAACTTTATATGAAATCGTGCCTGCGCCGGGTATCCGGATTTCCAAAATCAAGAACCTGGAAGATGACATTGCCTTGAGTCTCTCGGCCATGGGAATCCGTATCATCGCTCCCATACCGGGCAAGGGAACTGTCGGGATTGAAGTGCCCAACCGGAACCCGAGAATAGTTTCCATGCGTTCAATACTGGCTTCCGACAAATTCCGAAACAACAATTACGACCTGCCCTTTGGGCTTGGAAAAACCATTGCCAACGAAAGTTTTGTGGCTGACCTTACCAAATTGCCCCATATTCTGATGGCGGGAGCAACAGGACAGGGGAAATCCGTCGGGTTGAATGCCATCATCACATCGTTGCTTTACCGGAAACACCCTGCCGAGCTCAAGTTTATCCTGGTTGACCCCAAAAAAGTCGAGCTTACATTGTATTCCAAAATCGAGCGCCACTACCTGGCCAAGCTGCCCGACACGGAAGAGGCCATCATTACCGATACACGCGTGGTTGTCAGAACACTTAACTCGTTAGGCATTGAAATGGATAACCGGTATGAACTGTTGAAGGATGCCCAGGTCAGAAATATAAAAGAATACAATCAGAAATTCATTGCGCGTAAACTCAATCCCAATCACGGCCACCGCTTTTTGCCTTACCTTGTGCTGGTCATTGATGAGTTTGCCGACCTGATCATGACGGCAGGCAAGGAAATCGAGGGCCCCATCACTCGTCTGGCTCAACTGGCGCGGGCAGTAGGTATTCATCTGATCATCGCCACCCAGCGTCCGTCAGTGAATATCATAACCGGAACCATCAAAGCCAATTTCCCCGCCAGGATCGCTTTCCGGGTGATCTCCAAAGTGGATTCACGCACCATTCTGGATGCAGGTGGCGCCGACCAGCTTGTCGGACGCGGAGATATGCTGCTTTCCACAGGCAGCGACCTGATCCGGTTGCAGTGCGCTTTCATTGATACACCCGAAGTGGATGAGGTGACAAGCTACATCGGGTCACAGCGGGCATTCCCCGAAGCATGGCAGTTGCCTGAATACTATGAAGAAGACACCAACAACAAAAATGATTTTGATGCCAACGAAAGGGATGAACTCTTTGAAGACGCCGCCCGCATCATTGTCCAGAACCAACAGGGATCCACTTCGCTGTTGCAACGGAAACTGAAGCTGGGTTACAACCGCGCCGGAAGGATCATTGACCAACTGGAAGCTGCAGGCATTGTGGGACCGTTTGAAGGCAGTAAAGCCCGTGAGGTGAAAATTGCCAACGAAATGGCTTTGGAACAATATTTGAAAGACCTTGACTTAAATAAAGAGGACAATAACAATTAAGTTTTTAAACTTTTTCCACCAATTTAAAAAATAAAAAGACAAAATTGTCAACTTTATGATTTTTGTAAATTTGAGTTATGAATACACAAACTGACATAGAGAACAAACTAAAAGAATTAAAACCCTTACTCGCTCAGGAATATTATGTTGAGAAAATAGGATATTTTGGTTCATATTCACGTAATGAGCAAAACAAGAACTCAGACATTGACATTTTAGTTTATTTCAGAAAACCGCTTGGATGGGAATTTTTTGAACTCCAGGAATTATTAGAAAAAGAATTAAAATTAAAAGTTGATTTGGTTTCAGAAAAAGCATTAAAAGAGCAATTAAGACAAACGATTTTAAATAATGTGAAATACGTATGACCCCGATAAGCAGAGACTATATTTTGTATCTTGAAGATATGTTGACTTCAATATTAAGAATTGAAGAATATATCGGAGATATGGAGTTTCGGGAATTCAAAATGAATTACATGGTAGTTGATGCAATTATTCGGAATTTTGAGATTATTGGAGAAGCTTCAAAAAATGTTCCAGTTGAAATAAAAGACAAATATCCGGAGATTCCCGGGAAAGAAATGTATGGATTAAGAAATTTAATCGCTCACGAATATTTTGGCATAGATTATGAGATGATTTGGGAGATTTCTAAAAATAATTTACCTCAAAACTTAAATGATCTTAAGGAAATAATTAAAAAAGAAAAAAACAATAACAAAAGTTCATAAAAAATACCGCCATTCTTAAAATATCTATGGCACAATAAATCAACGTATAAATTCAGTAATAAAATGAAAAATATCCTCATAATCTCCCTTCTTCTTTTTGCCGGAACTGTTTTCAGGGTTACTGCACAACCTGATAAAAAAGCCGAGAATTTACTGGAAGATGTGATTAACAAAATGGCTTCGTACAAAAATTTCAAAGCCGAATTGTCATATACCATGGTGAATGTGGAAATGGACATCAATGAGAAGAAAACAGGTGTGATCTACGTTCAGGGCGACAGCTACCGGATAGAAATGGAAGGGCAGATCATCATTTCGGACGGGAAAACCGTGTGGACTTACATTGTTGACAGTGACGAAGTCATGGTGAGCGACCTGGAAGAAAGCGACGAAAGCATTTCACCAAACAAAATATTAACGACATACAATCAGGATTACAAGGCCAAGTTTGACCAGGATAAAAAGTATAAAAACTCCGACCTGAAGATGATTGACCTTCAACCCAACGATAAAAAACAGTTCGAAAAGATGAGTTTATTGGTTAACAAAAAAAAGATGACCATTGAGAATTTCTCGGTTTATGATAAAAACGGAAATGTGTTTACTTATCACATCATTGACCTTACACCCAACATTGACATCCCTGCCGGTTTCTTCACCTTCGACCCGAAGAAACATCCCGATGTGGAAGTGATTGATATGAGGTAAGCAGATACAACTTTTCCAAAGTTCCAAACTTTGGAAAAGTTGTTTACTGATTATGAATCGCCCTTTTCTTGTGTTTATAAGTAGCGCCCGTAAACAACACGATAAACCATCCGACCAGCAGGACAACGGCGCCAAGCAGCGAAACTTTGCCCATAATGCCGATGATCAACTTGGTGATTTCTTCGGTGGCGATCAGATACAAACTGCCCGAAAACAGTACCGTTCCCACAACAAAGAAATAATAACTCGCCCGCAGATTGGAACGCGAAACATACCGGTTCATGAAGGTCATGGCCAGCAGGGCAGCCGTTTGGAACAACTGAACCGCAACTGCCAGGTTAAAAATGATCAGGTTTTCCGGCGTTATCCTGCCCAGTAAAACCTGCAATTCAAAAATAATCATAAGCATGGCCCACATCCCTAGAATGGCCACGGTGATGAGATAGCGTTTGGTCATAATTCAATTCATTGATACGGCTACGAAAATAGGAAAATAAAACCGTAACTCCCGCACTTCTTTTTAACCTTTTGATTTAAGTTTTTAACAGTCTTAATATATTTTACCTTTGCCTTGTTTAAAAACCTTTTTGTGATCATGAAAACATCCGTTGAAATCAGTTATTATCCTTTGCATGATGAATTTATTCCGCCGATCAAAGATTTTATCGAGCGGCTGAATGCCCATCCGGAGATCAAAACCAAAACAAACGGGATGAGCACCCAGGTTTTCGGAGATTATTTCGAGGTGATGAATATTCTGACCAAAGAGATCCATAAATCGTTCGAATTGCCTCATTCCGTTTTTATCCTGAAGGTGATCAATGCCGATCTAAACGTTTACGAAGGTGGACTTTAATTCTTTTTTCCAGGTATTTTACCAAAACTTACTGGACACTTCCATCCTGGAGATCATTGCCGTTGTTTTCGGATTATTAAGTGTTTGGTATGCCAAAAAGGCCAACATCCTGGTTTATCCGACCGGTATCATCAGCGTGCTGATCTATGTTTCCATTTGTTACGATGCCAAGCTTTATGCCGATATGGGCATCAACGCGTTTTATTTTGCCATGAGTGTGTACGGATGGATCATGTGGTCGCTGAAAACAGGAAAACCCGGCCACAAGCACGAAAGGCCGATCACGTTCAGCAGCCGGAAAGACAATTTCATTTCCATCGCTTTTTTCTTTTTCTCTATGGTTGTCATCATGTTCCTGCTCAAATACTTTAAAGCGGATGATGCGGATTACTGGGCGACCAATGTTCCTTACATTGATACTTTTACCACAGCCATCTTTATTGTGGGCATGTGGCTGATGGCCATGAAAAAGGTGGAAAACTGGATTTACTGGATTGTAGGAGATGTAATATCGGTGCCTTTGTATTTTTACAAGGGCCTGGTATTTACCAGCTTTCAGTTCCTGGTTTTTTTAATCATCGCCGTGATGGGTTACATCGAATGGAGGAAAAAAGCAAGACTTTATGTTGAAACCGCTTAAACGCATAGCGATCACCGGTCCCGAATCCACGGGAAAAACATGGCTGGCACAAAACCTTGCCCGCCGTTACCACACGGTTGCCGTTCCCGAATTTTCGGTGGAATACCTGTCTGAACACGGTCCGGCTTATACATTGGAGGATATAGTAAATATTGCAAAAGGACAGCTTTCTCTTGAGGAGCAATATGCAGCGAAAGCCAACAGATTACTCTTCTGCGATACCGACCTGATCGTTTGCAAAATATGGAGCGAGGTGGTATTCAAAAAAGTCCCGGAGTGGATTGATAAAATGGTCAGGCAACATCGCTATGACCTTTACCTGCTTTGCTCTCCTGACGTCGCGTGGCAACCCGGCCCTTTTCGCGAAAACCCCGAAGACAGGGATTATTTATTCGATCTGTATGAAACGGAATTGGTTACCCGTGGCTTCCCTTATGCGATTATCAGCGGAGAGGGAAAAGAAAGATTGGAAAATGCGGTTAAATTTGTGGAGGAAATAATATTGCAATCTATTTGAAAACGGACAAAAAAAATATCAAAGTCCTATACCTCACACGCTGGTATCCCCACCGCTACGATCCCATGTTCGGGTTGTTCGTTCAGCGGCATGCGGAAGCGGCAAACCGTTTTTGCAGTGTCGGCGTGGTTTATACGCACATTGTGGAAGACGAAAAGATCAAAGGATTTGAAACGGAATTTTCTGTCACCAACGGTGTGCCTGTTGCCAGGGTCTATTACAACAATCCGGAAAAAAGTTTCGTACTGTTCCGATTCATAAAATATTTCCGGGCCAATGCCGCCGGGATCAGGAAAATAAAAAAAGAGCTAAACGGATTTGATGTGATCCATGTCCACATCCTTACACGCCCGGGGGTCATCGCTTTGTGGTACAAATGGTTTCACGGTAAACCTTATCTGATCAGCGAACACTGGTCGAGATATTTGCCCCTGACCGGACAATATCAGGGAGCTTTCAGGAAATGGATCACAAGTCTTGTTGTTAAAAACGCATCCGCGGTGACCACGGTAACGCAAAACCTTGCCAGGGCCATGCAAAAACACGGTCTGAAAAACCGGGATTATCGCGTACTGGCCAATATGGTAACGAATGATTTTTCTGACTTCCCTTTGGAAAAGAAACCTCAAAAGAAGAAAGCCACATTTCTTCATGTAAGCTGTTTTGATGACAAACCAAAGAATATCAGCGGGTTGCTCCGGGTAATCAGATCGTTGTCGGATAAAAGAAATGATTTCATGTTCAAGATGATTGGAGCGGGGATGGATTTGGAGAACCTGAAACAATATGCCGCTGACCTGGGCCTGGATGAAAAAACGGTTCTTTTTACCGGTTTACTCGAAGGGAAGAAACTGGTCAGAGAAATGGCATCTGGCGATATGCTGGTTGTTTTCAGCAATTACGAGAATTTCCCCGTGGTGATCAACGAATGTTTTGTGCTGGGCATCCCGGTCATTGCCACCCGGGTAGGGGGGATCCCCGAGTTTGTGAACGACAGCAACGGACGGCTGGTTGATGCAGGGGATGAAAAAGCGCTGGAAAAATACCTGAATGACTTTTTGGATGGTAAGTATTCGTTTGACAAACAAAAAATCAGGGAAAACTACCGGCATGCTTTTTCCTCCGAAATAATCGGTAAACAATTGTGCGAGATTTATAAAAATATGAAATAAATTTACCGGAAATTCACACCGCAGTTGGTGTCTCACCAACTGATGATAGTTCAGGAAAAATGTTGGTGGGGGCACCCACAAGGGGGAAGTGGGAACAATAACGGGGAAAAATTTCATGTTAATGGCTGAAACCAGGTTGTATATAATGCCAAAGTATCCCTGCCCTAAAGGACAGGGCAAAATCTTTTATAGAAAAGATTTTGCACGGCGCTTTAGCGCCGTGATTAAATAAAAAATCAAATCGGCTTTAGCCATTCAATGTGCCATGCTGTAATAAGGGTTTTTTTAAAAGAATTTGGACAGGCGAGGACGCCAATTGCAAAGTCAAACTGATTAACAAAAGTAAATGAGAAGACGAACTTCAATGTATTTTTTTGTTGCTGCGATTGCAACATTTGTATTGTCTTCCTGTTCCGGGGATAGTCACCGCCATCCCGGCAAGTCCATTTTCCGTTACAACGAAGCATCCGGAATTGTGAACCTCGATCCCGCTTTTGCCCGCGACCAGGCCCACATCTGGGTATGCAACCAGCTCTATAACGGGCTGGTACAACTGGATGATTCGCTAAATGTCATTCCTTCCATTGCTAAAAGCTGGAATATTTCGGCGGACGGTCTGACCTACACATTTCATCTGCGCAGCGATGTTTATTTTCATGATCATCCTGTTTTCAACGGACAAAAAAGAAAAGTGACGGCAGACGATTTTGTTTACAGCTTCAAACGCCTTACCGATCCGGCCACAGCTTCTCCCGGCGCATGGGTTTTTGGTAACATTGAACAAAAAGACGGTCAATACTCTTTTTTCGCTGAAAATGATACTACCCTCATTATTCGTTTGAAAAAACCTTTTCCCCCTTTCCTCGGCATTCTCACCATGCAGTATTGTTCGGTTGTTCCGCATGAGGCCATCGAAAAATACGGCTCCGATTTCAGAAAAAACCCTGTGGGCACCGGCCCGTTTTACCTGAAGAACTGGGAAGAGAACATCAAAATGGTGCTCCGTAAAAATGAGAGCTATTTTGAAACCCTGAATGGTGAACAGTTGCCTTATCTCGATGCTGTTTCCGTCTCGTTTCTCATCGACAAGATGACGGCGTTCCTGGAGTTCGCCAAAGGAAACCTTGACTTCCTCTCGGGTATTGACCCCTCTTACAAAGACGAGCTGCTGAATCGTAACGGCGAGTTAAGAGCAAGATACAAAGACCGATTCAATATTATCAGGAACCCGTACCTGAACACTGAATATTTCGGGATATTAATGGATACTTCGCTGGAGATTGTGAAAAACAGTCCTTTGAGGTTTCTGAAAGTGCGGCAGGCCATCAACTACGGATTTGACCGGAAAAAGATGATCAAATACTTGCGAAACGGTATCGGCATTCCCGAAACCAAAGGGATGATCCCCAAAGGAATGCCTGCGTTTAATGAGAATGCGCATTACGGCTATAGCTATGATCCTGAAAAAAGCCGTCAACTATTGGCCGAAGCCGGTTTTGGAAAGGACAATCCCGTGCCGCCTGTCACGCTGGTAACTACATCCGATTACCTCGACTTGTGCAAATTTGTGCAGGCGCAGTTGCAGCAACTGGGATTTACCATCGAAATTGAGGTATCGCCGCCGGCTGCTGTCATTGAACGGCGGGCACAATCGAAGATCAATTTCTTCAGGGCCTCGTGGATCGCAGATTATCCGGATGAGGAAAATTATTTGTCTTTGTTTTATTCGAAGAACTTTGCACCAACAGGCCCTAATTATACTCACTTTGCCAATACTGTGTTTGATTCGCTGTACCGGAAAATATTCGATATTAACAACCGTGAAACAAGAACAAAACTATACCGTGAAATGGACAGTCTTGTCATGACCCGATCGCCGGTAGTGATCCTGTATTATGACCAGGCAGTTCGTTTTGTACAGAAAAATATCGAAGGAATGACAGGTAATCCCATTAATCTGTTGAACCTAAAGACAGTAAGAAAAATTAAAAGTATGTGACCGTCCTTTTTTTATCCCGCCGGATTGTGTGATCTTCTTGCTGCTTTTTTCTTTAAAGTATAAAGGAAACCAATGTTGATTTTGGTGATCTGGGTCCATTTGGAATCAATCTCCGGATTTTCAAACAAATTGTTAAACCCGAACGAAAAACCAAATCCCGCCGTAAGACCAATTTGCGGCGTTAAATTGTAAAGGAAACCGATCTGTACATTTAATCCGAAATCAGTACTGCGGAAAAGATAATCTTCGGACGAGTAAAATCTTGAAACCACACCGTCGGTGGTTCCGGAGTACAAAGTTTCATTGTGCCCCGGACGCAAAGTTGAGTCTGACACAAGATGAAAATCTTCCGGTGCAATATAGACGTCCTCGCCGCCGTTCACTTTGGTAAACAGATAAATAGAATAATAAACCCCTCCCTGAATCGTAACTTTGAATTTGTCGCTGCCCCGCTGGTAAATAATGTTCAAAGGGATTGTTAAATAATTTAACCCGTAATCAACCTGGTACAGGTAATAACTCTGGAGAACCTTTCCTGTGGAATCAATAAAAGGAAAATTCCCGCTGAGTTGGAAAACCCGGTTGTCGAAGTAAACCCCTCCTCTCACTTTAAAAGAACCTGATATATAATATTCGGCAAAACCGCCGATACTATAACCAATCCCTGAATAGGCCTGGTAAAGACCGGAGAAATCCCTGATGTTGGTAAATTGTATTCCTCCTTCGACTCCCAGGTTAAACAAACCTTTTTTTGAAAGCGCCTGTGCATTCCCTGCTGATGGCACGACAAGAGAAAATAAGGCAATGAAAATGAGAATATGTTTTAAGGTAAGTTTCATTTGCAGCTTGATATAAAAACATGTATTAATAATTACTCCACAGCCAGAATATTCCCACAAAAACGGCAGCCGTCCCCGCAATACCGTTAACAATCAAATAAGCCGTATCTTTCTTTTTCTCGCTGCTGTATTTCCCGATTAGTCCCAGAACAAATGAAAATGCGATCATAGCCACGACCGTACCGATGCCAAATCCCGTCAAGTACATCACCGACTGATAACGGCTCGGGAATGCCAGGGTTGGCAGAATACTTAATATATGGGAAAAACCGGCCAAACCATGAATGATGCCAATTCCCAGGGCAGCGAGGTAGGTTTTCTTTTCAATTTCATGAGGATGATGATGTTTTTGACTTTGCGCGTGATCATGGCTATGATAATGGAGAAAATATTGACCTTCATTGTCTTTATGCCGATGGATGTGTGTATGTTTTGATTTCTTGTTGAAAAGATACATCCTGAAAAAAGCCCATATTCCGATAAGAATCAGAAGAAACCCGACCAGTTTTTCACTGTTTTTTGAAATGTAATCGAAAGGGATTAACTCCTTGAAATAAATAAAAAGCATTCCCAACAGCAGCATGCCGATAAGATGACCAAATCCCCACGACATCCCGATGATCCAGGGACGGAAACGTGTGTTCAGCGCCAGTGGGCCGATGGCTGCGAGGTGGTCAGGACCTGAAAGAACGTGGATGGTTGCGGCAATTAATCCGAATAATAAGGGTAAGTTTGCGATTGTCTCTGACATACGTTGTTGTTTGTTAGCAAATATAGGATTTTTGTAATTAATCTATGATTATCCGATTGGCAATTGTCCGAAAAAAATGAATAAACGAGTGCGGAATTTTTGGGTGCAGTGGGTGCAGTGGGTGCAGTGGGTACAGTGGATGTAGTGGGTGCAGTGGGTGCAGTTGGTGCAGTGGGTGCAGTGGGTGGTTGCGGTTAGTCCTGATCAAATGAAGAGAATGAACATTTTCCAGCTTTGATTAAATTTGACGATTATTTAAAATTATGCAACGATATTTCATCCGTATGGCCTATCACGGCGGTAACTACCACGGCTGGCAGGTACAGAAAAATGCACACACCGTGCAGGCGGAGATGGAAGAAAAACTCGCTGTGATGCTTGGCGGGCATGTGAGTGTCACCGGATGCGGGCGTACGGATACCGGAGTGCATGCCCGTGAGTTTTATGCCCACTTCGACATGGAGAAACCCCTGAAAGATGCCAGAGAGCTGGCTTTCAGGCTGAACGTTTTCCTGCCGGACGATATCGTTGTATTCGATATTTTCCCCGTGGCGCCTGATATGCATGCCCGTTTCAGCGCCGTGAGCCGGACTTACCGTTATTATATTTCGCGGCAAAAAGATCCGTTTTACCGTGACCTGCAATATGAATATACCGGCCGGTTAAATATTGAGGCCATGAAGGAAGCCAGCCGCTTCATCTTGGGGAAACAGGATTTTACCAGTTTCTCAAAACTGCACACACAGACCACCACAAACATTTGTACGGTAACAGAGGCCCTTTGGACAGAGGATGATAACCGGTTGATATTCACCATCTCCGCCGACCGTTTTCTTAGGAACATGGTCCGGGCCGTTGTGGGTACGCTCTTCGAAGTGGGAAAGGGAAAAATACAGCCGGAAGATGTAAAAAATATTATTGATGCCAAAGACCGCTCTCATGCGGGGTTTTCCGTTCCTGCCAGGGGATTGTTTCTGGAGAAGGTGGAGTATGAGTTTGGTAATTAGCGACTGGGAATATTTTTAATCTTTTTATTTTCTACCTCTCAAAGTCTTATATCGCAGTGCCTTATATCTTATGCCTGAAAATCTTAAGTCTTAAATCTACCCGTTTTATGTCTAACATCTTGCTTCCTGGCTCTTGTTTCCTGGCTCTTGGTTCGTTTTATAAAACTCAACCAGTTTAACCGCCTCCATCGCCTCTTTCACATCGTGAACCCGCAGGATATTGGCTCCGTTCAGCAAGGCAAGGGTGTGCAGGACCGTGGTTCCGTTGAGGGCTTCCGATGGTTTTATTCCCAGCACTTTATTGATCATGGATTTTCTTGAGATACCAGCCAGCAAAGGCAGGTCATCTATCCTCATTTCTTCCAGATGCTGAAGGAGCGAGTAATTGCACTCCAGTGATTTACCGAAACCAAAACCGGGATCGAGGATGATGTCATGCACGCCTGCCTTGTTTAATTCCCTGACTTTTTCCCTGAAAAAATCCGCAACATATTTCACGGCGTTTTCGGCAAGGGGATTTGCCTGCATGTTTTCAGGTCTGCCATGAATATGCATCAGAATGTAAGGTACACCGAGTTTAGCCGCCGTTTCAAACATATTGTCATCGAAGTTCCCCCCGGAAATATCGTTGATGATATGCGCGCCGCTTTCCACACATTGCCGGGCAACTTCGGAGCGGTAAGTATCAACGGAGAATATGACTTCCGGAAACAATTTCACAAGTCGTTTCAAGGGTTTGAGCAACCGGTCCAGTTCTTCTTCAGAGCTGATTTCGTTAGCTCCGGGTCTTGTACTCACGGCACCGACATCAATAATGTCTGCCCCTTCGGAAAGCATTTTTTCTACCTGCCGGATTTGTTGATTTTCCAGGTTGTATTTTCCTCCGTCGAAGAACGAATCGGGTGCGAGATTTAGAATACCCATGACTTTCGGTTGCGAAAAATCAATAATCCGATCGCCGCAATGAATGGGTTTTGCCGTTTTGTGAAAAGATGTATTTTTATTGCTCATTAAATTAACAGAAAATCAGATTGGCAAATATAACACAGGAAATTGAAAATGAGCGATAAAACTGCCGAACAGTTTGAAAAGGTTATCGGCCTTTGCCGGGATGTGTTCCTGAAAAAACAGCATGACTATGGTTCTGCATGGCGGGTGTTGCGTACTTCGAGTCTTACGGATCAGATTTATATCAAAGCCAACCGTATCCGCAGCATTCAAACGAAAGGAACTCAGAAGGTGGATGAAGGGATCATTCCCGAATTTATCGGTATAGTCAATTATTCGGTGATGGCGCTTATTCAACTGGAAAAAGGGGTTGCCGACGAAGCGGATCTGAACGAAAAAAGTGCCGTTGAACTATATAATAAATATATTTATGCTGCCCGTGACCTGATGCTGAATAAAAACCATGACTATGATGAAGCATGGCGCAATATGCGGGTTTCGTCACTCGATGACATTATCCTGATGAAACTTTTACGTATAAAACAAATTGAAAATAATAAAGGCAAAACGCTGGTTTCGGAAGGGCTGGATGCCAATTATTACGACATCATCAATTATGCATTGTTCGCCCTTATTAAACTGGTAATTGAAAAAGAACATGATTAAA
>JAADID010000186.1:0-21102 GCA_013151505.1 Chlorobiota bacterium
TGAATTTTCCTTCATCCATTCTCACCTGGGATGTTTTTGTGCTGAGCTTTTACTTTTTAATTAACCTGTTCGTTGTTACCTACTTATTGTATTGTGCATTCATCAAAAAAGAATATGACAAATCAATTGTATTGCCCATAGTACTGTTGAGCATTCCGGCAGCAGTTGCCATTCATACTGTTACAGCATTTCTTTTTAATGCGCTTCCTGCCAGGCCGTTCTGGAACAGCGCCCTGCTGGCGCCACGGTTTTTGGCTTCTGCGTTTTGTTCAGGCCCTGCTATACTTATTATTTTGTTTCAAATCCTTCGAAAAACAACAAAATTTGAAATTAAGGATGAGACAATATGGAAAGTTGCTGAACTCATGGTTTATGCAATGGCCATTAACATATTTTTCTCAATTGCAGAATATTTTAAAGAATTTTATTCTGACACTGAGCATCTTGTCTTTTGGAAATACTTATTTTTCGGGCTGGGGAAAAATGACGAATTGGTCACCTCCAGTTGGCTATCGGTTATCCTCGGTACTGTTGCCTTTTTCCTGTTCCTGATCCCCAGTACGCGTAAAAATTTCCTGACATTAAATATAGGTGCGGTTTTTATCTACCTGAGCGTTTATATTGAAAAAGGGATGGCGCTGATTATTCCCGGATTCACACCGGATGTTTTGGGTCAGATATATGTTTATTATCCTTCATTGATCGAATTACGTACCACTGTGATGGTGTTCTCCGCCGGATTCTTATTATTTACTTTTTCGGTAAAAATTGCAATCGCGATAATTTTTGATAATTACAGTATGGCCTCCCTTGGCTCAAAAAAAACTGTTTCCCCGGAAGTCAAGGGGGTCACAGCTACATAGAAAAGATGAAAAAACGAAATATACAATAAGGTATTTGTCAGTATCAGGATGCTGATAACGATGTTTTTTTGTTTTAAAAAATTACTGTTATGGACACAAATTCAAATGATTTGAGCAGCCGGCAAATTATTGAGAAACTCAATAATCTGGAATCAAGGATCGCCCGGCTTGAGGCAGAGCGCTATATTGTACCTCCTGCTCAGGAAGAAGGTTTTGAAGAAATTAATCCTTTCAAGCAACTGAAAGACATGTCCAGCGGTTCCATTCTTGAATCCAAGGTTGGTGAGTACGGACTTTCATGGTTAGGCAATATTGTCCTTTTCGTTGGGATTAGCTTTATTGTCCAGTATATTCAAAACCTGGGATTTCGATTTACTTCATCTGCTATTGGTTATATTTCTGTTGCCGGAATATTCATTCTGGCTCATTTCCTGAAAAAAACCTACCCGAGGATGGCATTATTATTTAATCTGAATGCCTGGCTGCTTCTGTTTTACGTAACACTCAGGTTACATTTCTTTACAAACGACCCTGTTATCCCCGGCAAATCAGTCGGACTTTTACTGATAACGCTTGTTTCGGCTGTTCAATTATTTTTTTCAATCAAAAAACATTCAGCTTTACAGACAGGTACTGTTATGGTGTTGCTAAGCATCATTGCCGTTGTCAGTAATACTACGCATTTCATGTTGATTATCACGCTTATATTGGCCTCAATGGCTGTGATTTTGTTGTTCCGTTTTAATTGGATACGTTTATTTTATTTATCTATTATTCTGGCTTATTCGGTTACCTTGATCTGGTTGCTGAATAACCCGTTTATGGGTAATGAGCTCCAGGTCATTAAAACGCACAATAACGGTTACATCTATCTTTTTGGAATAGCGGCTATTTTTTCCCTGGTTGCTTTGGCAAAAAAATCAGAAACAATATCCGTTAACGGAGTTGTTGGTTCGATCGTATTAAACGGATTGGGATTTTCCCTGCTCTTGTTATTGTACGTTCTTTCTTTCTTTAAAGACAATTATACGATAATGGTCGGTTCTGTTTCCGCTTATTGTCTGCTATATTCAGTTTTACTGCAATTGCGGTCCGAGTGGAAGATAACTGCAGCGCTGTATGCCCTGTATGGTTTTGTTACATTGAGTGTGACATTGCATGCTATTTATAGTTTTCCGGATGTTTATTTCCTGCTGGCCATCCAGAGTCTGCTTGTTGTTTCGATGGCCATCTGGTTTCGCAGCAAGTTTATTGTTGTTATGAATATCATGCTCTTCATCACCTTACTGATCTTTTACATGAGCACTTCACCACCTTTAAATGGCGTAAACATCTCATTTTCACTTGTTGCATTAATAACTGCGAGAATCCTGAACTGGAAAAAAGACAGGCTGACAATTAAAACAGACATTTTAAGAAATATTTATCTGGTAACCGGATTCATCATGGTTCTTTTGACCCTTTACCATTTAATTCCCGCAAGGTACATTACATTATCCTGGACAGTTGCAGCAGTTATCTATTTTGTGCTGAGTATTTTATTGAAAAATGTAAAATACCGGTATTTGGCACTTGGAACAATGATAGCTGCCGCATTTTATCTGTTCATTGTTGACCTCGCTAAAATTGAATTGGTATATCGTATCATTGCTTTGATGTTCCTGGCTATCATCTCAATTGGCTTGTCAATATTTTATACAAGACGATCCAGGAGAAAAGTTGACAAATCAAAATGACTTAATTATTAAGGTTTCATTGTACCTTAAATCCGTAAATTAATTTCAAAGCGGGTAATAAATCAGTTGCCGGGGATGAAAATGCAAATAATTGATATTTACGTCAGTTACCAACGTAATTATTATATTTGATGTTTTGATTCATCTTTTTTAGGGCAGAAGACACATGAGATATTCATTTTTTATTTTACTGATTCTCCCTGTTTTCTTATTTGCTGATAAACAGTCAAATGCAGATAGTCTCAAGCACCTGCTGCCCGGATCAAAAGAGAAAGAAAAATTAGAACTTCTGCAAAACCTTACCCGGCAATATTTGTTTCTATCTTCTGACAGTTGTATGAAATACGGAACGCTGGCCCTTAACCTGGCCATGCAGCTTCAGGATAGAGAACAGGAAGCGCTGGCCAGTAAAAGACTGGGGTATTCCTTTTACCGGACGGGGGATTACGATCAAAGTATAAACTATTACGAAAGAGCGCTGGAAAATTTCCTGGAAACAAAGCAATATCTCGATGCAGCCATCATCACTAATTTTCTGGGTGATGTTTACAGTCAGAAATCCGATTATGTAAAAGCAATTCATTATTATATTGAAACAGAAAAAAACTGCGACACGCTCATCGGGAAATATTCTATACAAACTTCATTGAAGCGACTTTATGCGATTTTATACACCAACCTGGGGTTACTTTATTACCGCCTGGACAGTGTGCAAAAACCATTCGTTTACTTTAATAAAGCCCTGCGCTTTGCTGATGAAATAAATGACTCCAACCGGATTGCCGCCTCTTATTCCAATTTGGGGATGATGTACAAAACCATGAACGACTATGATCTGGCATTAAAAAATTATTTTAAATCATTGAAGATTTCTCAAAAAATAGGTAACCGCGATTATGAAAAAGCCACGTTGAACAATATTGCTACTCTGTACAAAAAAAGGAGATTGAACGATAGCGCACTTGTTTATTACCGGAAAGCTATTGAGATAGCCAACAGGACAGGTGATAAATACGGACTTTCACTCATCAACAGAAACATGGCTGAACTTTATCTTACAAAAGGAGATTTTCAGCATGCATTTGAGCTTGCTTTTTTAGCGCAGAAGTATGCCCGTGAAGCCGGCTCTTTATCAGAAGTCTATTCAGACAATAAATTGTTATCAGAAGTTTATCAGGCAAAGGGTGATTATAAAAATGCATTTCAATATTATTTGAAATACATCGCTTTAAAAGATTCCGTCATGAGTGCCGAAACAAGGGAAAGAATTGCCGAAATACAAACAAAATACGAAACCGAAAAAAAAGAACAGGAAAACAGGTTGCTTAAAAAAGACATTGAAATTGAAAAGCGGAAATCATATTACCTGATCATAATGGTCACGTTTTTGATCATTATCGGGTTTATCGGTCTGGCGTTATTTTATTTTATCCGAAAGAATATATCGAATAAGCGAAAACTTGCCGAACTGGAAACCGCTCGGCTGGAAGAAAAAGTGGCACATCAAAAACGGGAACTGACTTCAAGCACGCTGTCCCTTTCACGTAACCTGGAGTTTATAAACAGTTTAATTAATGACATCACACAACTTACGGAGCATGTGGACAACGACAAGGCCTATGCAAGTATTAACAGGATAATTAAAAAACTCGAACAACAAAATTCGGATAAATGCTGGGAAGAGTTTGAAACCCGTTTTAAAAAAATCCATCACAATTTTTACAAAAAACTACATGATAATTTTACCGGGCTTACACCCAATGACTTAAAGCTTTGCGCATTGTTGAAACTGGGTATGAATACCAAAGAAATATGCTCGGTAACCTTCCAAAGTGTTCGGGCTGTTGAAGCCGCCAGGTTACGCTTGCGGAAAAAATTGAAACTTACCGTCGGTGAAAACCTGAGCGTGTTTTTACAGAAAATCTAACTGAAACCGGAAAATAAAAGGCCACCACCAAACGGGAACAAATGATTATTGATTCCACGCTTCCAGCCCAATAAATTCCTCCTATAGTCGTAGAAATGTCGTAGTGATTTATTTGACAAACGCTGTAAACTGGTTTAATTTTATGCATTGAAGCTGAATCACTTTTCTATATTTAAAAAGGAATGGGGAAAAACAAAAATAAAGGTGACAATAGCGAAAGCATAAAAAAAAGGCTTCTTATCCTTTTTAACCTGAATAAAAAGAGAAAATCAACATTGGATAAGATTTCGAAATCTATTTTGGATGGTCCGGAAGAAAGGGAAGATATCACTGACATTAATCACTAAATTAAAATATCATGGAAAAGTTTATTAAAGTTAAAAATGTTTTGTTGACTCTTTTATTTGTCATAATGTTAATTCCTGTGAATTCTTGTCATAAAGACGACAATGATAAGAAACAAGAAACATCAACTGTTTCAGGAGAATGGCAGTTTTTAATTTCACCAAACCAAAGCTATCACGATACTGATACGGTTCATGGACTTACTTATTCTGATTTTAAAGAGGGGAGCTCTTCCTATAGTGAAATCTATTTGTATGAAGATAAAGATCAGAATATTTTTGGTGAATTATGGGGTTACAAAATAAACGGCAAACGTAACGGCAACTCCATAGAGTTAATATTTTATTCATATCCTGACGGTCCTTTTAATGAAGACACGCCAATAAAAAACATGGAAGCTTTTACAAAAATGAATTTGACAATTGATGAATTTGGCAATATGCAGGGTGGTGGTTCGTATTTTGAGGATCCTGAATCGGAATGGACGAAAATAGACTCTTATTTTATTGATGCCAAAAAGTTGAATAATATCAGTAACCCAAACCTCAAAAGCTCTTTTAAACATATACTTTGCGAAATAGCTTCAACTTTTTCATCTTATCTTATTTCCACTCTGACATACGGGGTTTTCAGACCGATGGCCAGTTGTTATGGCCATAAAGATGGTGGAGGCTTTTATGCTTTTGGCAATGAAGGACCCGGAAGTTCATTTCCAATTTATACACAAACCGTGTATTTAGCGTGGGAGTGGTCATGGTGTAAGGTCAGGAAATATGATTTTCGTATAAGTCTCAAGGGGAAAAGTATCGGATACGAGGCATTAAAGGATGAAATTCATAAAATGGAACCTATATTTAATTTACTGAAAAAAATAGGTTTCAAAGATTTTGATGCATTTGTAAATGCTTTGGATGAATTTCACGATAAATATGGTGGTTTTGCCTTATCAGCTGCTTACGACACTCATACGCATAATATGAGTTTATATGTTAATCATGAAAAAGGCAGTAGTTACGATGCGAAACATGATCTTTTAATAGAAATCATTAAAGCGGGGTTAGATGGCTTATGCAGGAATGTTTCTGTATATGCCGGGCAAGAAATTAATGATTCCTGGCACATGCGCCGCAGCGATATAGGAATCTGTAACTCTGACCTGATTATCTTTTATTTGTTTGGAACAAACAAGGTATTATACAATTAGATTAAATTGGAAAAGATTTCAAAAACTGTTTTCGAATAAGAAATAAAGCCTAAAAAAGAACAAAAAATCACTATTAAACAAATCCAAAATTCAATATGATTGTGAAAAATATCCTATATAAAATTTTGCTGGCAATTGTATTCATAATTGCCGGAAATTGCATTTATGCCCAAAACGGAAGCTTTACAATATCCTTTGACAAAAAGGACTTTCAGCTTGAGCGATCCGATAAGTATACCCATATTGAAATGGAAATGCCGGGCATGTATTATAAGGACAGTCCCGGAAAACCGGCACTTCCATACCTCCCCGTAAATTTTGCAGTACCTTATGGATCAAAATTCAAAGAACTTACCATAAGTTATGATACGGTCCTGATCGCGGACAATATTGACATCCTTCCCATGCAGCCGATGATCCCGATCGGGCCGAAAATAAAAGAGCAAAAGAAGGTCGGGCCTGACAAAGAAATCTATCGTTCATCAGAACCCTATCCGTTTAAACAGGTAACCTATACTTCCAGCCAGTTGATGAGTTGTTACCAGTTTTTTACTTTTGATATTTCACCTTTCATTTATTTACCACTTCAAAAAAAGCTCTACCTCGCAACTGATATTACTGTAAATGTATCATACACACCAGGCTCCGGTCCGCAAAACAGCAACCGGTATGATGATGGTACCTTTTACAACATCTTAAAACAAGAAGTGGTAAATCCTGAAAACCTGGAGCCGGGGATAAGAGATAATGATAAAGCAGGCAGATGTGAATATCTGATCGTCACTTCCGATTCGTTAAAAGATAGTTTTCGTCCACTGGCCGATTGGAAAATACAGAAAGGAATACCTACGGAAATTGTTACCGTGGAAGATATTTACTCAAATTATGACGGGGAATCGAAACAGGTGAAGATCAAGAAATGTATTCTTGATTATTATCAAAACAAAGGAACCGTGTTTGTATTATTGGGAGGCGACATAGATATAGTCCCTGTTCAACGATGCTACGCATTTGCAGGAGATGGTGACAATACGATACCAACGGATTTGTATTATGCCTGTTTTGACGGTACCTTTAACTGGGATGCCAACAACAACAAAATTTATGGCGAAATAAGCGACAATGTTGACATTGCCCCCGAGGTTCTTATCACCAGGGCTCCGGTTCAAACTCCTTCTCACACTTCGGTATTTGTGAACAAGACCCTGAATTATGAGCAAAATCCGCCCCAAACAGGATTTGCAAATGAAATGGTCAACTTTGGCATTCAGCTATTTCAATCATATAACGGACGTAATGATGCAGCCTGGCTGACCGACCGCATGTTTGATGATTATGTGGATCCATACTGGAATGGGGTTCATCATAGTTTTTATGCCATGGATTCCACCGGTATATCCTATAACATCAGCGACAGTCTTGTGACAAGCGAGATCAATAAAGGATACAATTTTATCTTTATGGCTTCACATGGATTTCCGGATAACTGGAGGACACCGGTTGCTCCTTTCTTTGACATTGAAGATGCTTATGAGGTTAATAATTTTGACCAGCAGGGAATTGTTGTTACAATCGCCTGCCTTACGAATGCTTTTGATAATTTTTTATGGAATAATATTCAGACCTCATGGCCTGAGAAATATGACTCGTGTTTCAGCGAATCATTTATCAGGAATCCGAATGGCGGGGCAGTGGCCTACCACGGAAGTTCAAGGTTCGGCATTGCGCTGGCCGAACCAATTAGTGACCTGGGGCCTTCATTTCTTTATTCAGCCAACCTTTTCAGAAGTTTGTTCTCGGGTCAGCCGTATAACAATAAATACAAACTGGGCGCCATTGCAACCCAGACAAAAATCCATCTGATTGGTCCTTCCATGCAGGATGGTTCATACAGGTGGCTTCAGTTTGCTTTAAATACTCTGGGGGATGCCGCACTGGATATCTATACTTCCGATCCTGTAGCGATCACAATTGACTGTCCTGATACGATACCGCTCGGCAATAATCAGGCGATCACTATCAAAACCGGCACTCCGTTCAGTGAGATATGTATTCAAAATACTGATGATTTGTACATCACCGGAGAAGCAAATGCTTCGGGAGATTTTTATTGTACACCTTCTCCTTTAACCTACAGTCCCATTGTGGTAACAGTTACAGGCCATAATGCCATCTATCAGGCAGATACCATCAGGGTCGGGGAACCGGAAGGCGCAGTGGTCATCCTGGATAATTATACAGTTACAGCCGGCGATGACCAGGATATTGAGTATTGTGAAAATGTTGAAGTGCAGGTGACATTAAAAAATATCGGAAGTGATACTGCTTTCAATACTTCAGCGGCATTTTTCTGTAATGACGACCTCATCCAAATTAACAGTGGAACTGTTCAGGCCGGTGACATACCTCCGGGGGAGAGCAAAACCTTTACGAATGCTTTAAGTTTTGATGTAAGCTGTTATGTGCCTGATAAACACCTGTTTTATCCTGAAGCTCAAATCTCCTGCAATACTTCATCCTGGAAATCAACCCTGCAATTCATGGCTTATGCTCCTGACCTGTGCGTTGAACATATCTCTGTAGAATCAGGGCATTTCCATACGGTAAGATCAAATGATTCAACTGACATTATCATAGATATAAGAAACCGGGGAGGGGCAGATGCCTCAAACGTGGAAACATTTCTAACATCCGATGGCGGAAGTTACATTCTTATCTATGATTTTATGGATACAAGTAACACGATTAATGCCGGAGAATTTGCAACGCTTCGTTACGGTGTGTACAACCAGGAAACTGTTGGCAATGAAATAGTATTTGTTCATGAAATGAATGCCGATCATTATACCAAAGTTGATGCTTTTAATTTACAGGTGATAGACTCACTTGAATACTTTAAGACAGGCGATTATACTTTTTATCCATGGAACCTCACACAGGGCGATTCGGAATGGGTTATTGATTCGGCAAACAATGCATTTTACGGAAGGTTTTGTGCCAGGTCGGGCAAGTTGTCCAGGAATCAAAGTTCCGTACTGCAACTCAAAATCGAAATATTACAGGATGGTTTTATTAGTTTTTATAAAAAAACATCCGACATCAACGGATTAAATAACATTTTGTCTTTTTCAATTGATAGTATTGAACAGAAGTCCTGGCCGGGCTTCATCGAGTGGTCAAAAGAGGTTTTCCCTGTTACTACGGGAATACATACTTTTACCTGGAAATATCATAAGGTTGTTCCCGCGATTATTGATACGGCCGACTGTGTATGGATTGATTATATCGCATTACCGGATTTTAATTTAACCCCAAGTGCAGTTGATGAACAAATGGTTCTTGAAAATGATCTGACGATATTCCCCAATCCCAATGACGGAACTTTTAATATCATGTTCAACAGGGAAAACCCTGACTACGCAATTGTCAGGATATTCAACATCCAGGGACAACTTTTATATGATGAAAAATTTTCGGGATCAACAAAAAATTCAATCATACAGATTAAATCCGGACAACTTTCCAAAGGCATCTATATTATTAAAGTAAGTGATAACAAATCTGTCAGGACAAGAAAGATAATTGTGCAATAGTTGATGAAAACTAAGGTAATATAAGTTTTGATCATGAGTTTGACAAGAGAATTGAAGCGCCTTAAAATTCAGACATCCAATATCCCGTAATATAAAATCATAATGTCGTTTTTTTAGATCAGGCAACAAAAAACCCTTTTTTATCAAAATAAAAAAGGGTTTTTTTATTTCCAGTGTATCTAATTTCTATTCTTCTTCTTTCGGTGGTATCGGGTGGGCTATCTTTTTAAAATATTCATCATAATTAAACCCTTTAAAATTCGGGCTTTCATCATTATGGCATTTCAAACAAACTTTTTCATCGGGAATGATCAAACCATTGGCAATGGCTTTTTTCTTGTCTTTCATAATTGTGTTGCTTTTGTAAGCGCTGCCAGGTCCGTGGCAGGACTCACATGAAACACCTTCTTCCATCGTTAACCCGGCAAGCAAATCCGGATCCACACTACCTGCAGTTGCATGACATTTGATACATTTGGGATCTGTTTTTTCGTCACCCTTCAGCGCATCCATAGCCTTGGCATGTTTTGATTCGGACCAGATTTTATACTGGGCGCCCGTGGTTGGTTTGTTGTGACACATTTTGCATTTTTTAGCCCCGATATATTCATGATCCTGGGCTGTCAGATAGTTTCCTCCTAAAAATAAAAGGAAACAGGCGATTAAAAAACTTTTTACATACATTGCGTAATGATTTAAGGTTAATAATTTAATTGTTTAAGTGCATTTTATTTATTTATCTGTTGTCAAATTTAATATTTCAAATGGATTCAGGGTTTAATATTTTAATATTTTTTAGAGTATTATGATATATTTAATAAACTCCGGCAATCAATGAATAAATAATAAGGATAATCATAATGATTCCAAGAGATAAAAACAAAAAACCAAAGAACCTGACCGTTTTCATCCACGACTCAGATATCTCTTTCTCTACCACCACTTTATCCAGCTTTCCCGACTCTTTTAGCTCTTTGAACTCACGCGGTCTGTCTTTTTTATATTCTTCAAGGGGGACATAACCTGTGAATATTACCGGATCCAACGGGAATGACTCGGGGCGCAGATGGGTATTAAAGAAATGAATAGTAAAGATAAATCCCACAGCGAGCAGGGCTTCATCACTATGAATAATTTGGGCTACATTGATTGCCCACCCCGGGATAAAGTGAGTAAAAAATTCAGGAAACCAGAGGATTAGTCCCGAGAAACCGATAACGGCCACTCCCCAGAAAACAGCAAAATAGTCAAACTTTTCCCAGTAAGTCCAGCGTCCGTATTCGGGTCGAGGACCTTTTCCGAAAAACCATTTAAACGAAGCAATCATGTCTTTTATATCCTGTTTGTTGAACATCAGCGAGTTCTTGCCGAAGATAAATTCTTTTGCGCTGATGCCTTCTTTAGCCCTCAACTGGAATAGAGTGGCGAGGTGAAAACTAAAATAGCCAAAGGTGATGACGGCAGCAAAACGATGTATGGTTCCGGCCGATTTCACTCCTCCCAACAGGTGGGCTATCCAGGCCGCCCACTCCATGTGGGCAAACTTCAGGGTCATGCCCGTCAATGCCAGCAGAAGGAAACTGAGAATTACCATAATATGGGTAAACCGTTGCCGTTTGTTGAACCGTCTGTAATACTTGGCACGTCCGGTCGGGATATGGTGCTTATTTATTTTTCGTTGTTTGAGTGAACGCGGTAACCAGATCAGGGTATGAAGACCGAAAAAACCAAAGACAAGTATGAGCAAAGAAGTCATACCCCAGAACGACCAGTATAACACCGGGTTGTCGTTGTGTGTTGCATGGGTGAGGTACCCCGTGAATTCGAGCGTGGCATTACTATGGCACTTTTTACAGGTGTTGACGATATTTTTATACCCAACCTTTGAATCAGGGTTGTCCACCTTTAAAATTTCGTGCGCTCCGTGACAGTCCGAACAGCGTGCTGCGTTCAGGTCGCCCAGCAGGTAAGCTTTGCCATGATAAGTGTCTTTATACGTGGAAGCCAGTTTTTTATGACAGGACCCGCATTGAATGGTGATTTCAGTCATAAATTTGTCCCGGTCCGTTTCACTGATTATATGCGGTGAATGACAGGTTGCACAAGTAGGATAACTTTTGGTTTTATCATTATTCTTATTAAGGATTGAATGAATGCTGGTAGCGTATTTGTCATAAATGCTTTTATGGCATTTTGCACAGGTAGCTGGTACATTTTTAGGATAGACCGAAGAGAGGGAATCGCTTTCCTTTAATTCATGATGTGTAGTATGACAGTCCGTACATACGGCGCTTACCAGCAATCCCTGTTCAATCAACCCTTTGCCGTGAATACTGGTTGAATAGTCGTAATAAGCGTTTATTTCTTTTAATTTGGCATTTTCATTTGCTTTGCCGTTGGTTTTATGACATCTACCACAAAGTTCAGGGATAGCGGCACGGTATGTTGGCGAAGTGTCATCGAATCTCGACCGGATTTGGTGTGTCCCGTGGCAGTCAGTACAATAAGGTGCCCCTTCTTCCTTTTTGGTTAAATATGCCTTTCCATGACCGCTTGTAAAATACTCGTTGGCCACTTCCGCATGGCAGTTTGAACAATCCACACGATTGATATTCTTGCAGGGACGCCCCTTCTTTTTCGGAGACACGTTATGGCATTTTGCACATTGAATGTTACGATGTACCGAATTGGTCAGATGATTCAGGTTGATGCTCAATGTGTCGCCCTGGCTACCGATCAGGTATTCACCTTTTTCAGTGTTTGTAAGGTGACATTTCAGGCAAGCTTTGTTGGGAATTATTTCCTCAATTTTCTGATATTCGACCTTGTGTGGCGGGTGGCAGTCGGTGCATGAAGGGATTGTATTCGGTTTCTTTTCCCAGAGTTCGCTTTTAATAACTTTTTTATGCGTTTTCTCAATTTGGATGTGACACTTCATGCAGGTTCGGGCTATCCGCTTCGGATTAATTGATGAGTTGGGACTTTCGTGAGGAAGGATCAGGTGGCTGTTATGACAGTCATTACAGGTCGCCGTTACCAGCAGCCCGCTTTGATAAAGTCCTTTTCCGTGAATACCCTGGCTATAATTCTCAACGATGTTATGTTCGTCAATATTGTAAATACGGGCAACAGGCGCCCCTTCTTTATGACATTTACCGCACAAAATGGGGATGTTCATTTTGTAGGTTTTTGAATTGGGGTTCCTGCTCGAAAGTACGTTATGTGTTCCGTGGCACTCTTTACAATCGGGCGCAAAAGGCTCATTTAACTTCAAAGCCTGTCCGTGAATACCTGCATCATACTGCATTGCGGTGGTTTTGTGGCAACGGCCGCAATCAACGGGTTTTAATTTCTTTAGCCCGTCTGCATGCAAATATTCGTCAGTGTTGACATCGTCGTGGCACTCAATACATTTGACGCTACTGTGTGCTGAACGGGTAAGAACATCTTTTTTGACAAACACGGAAACCGTCCTGCCGTTTCTCACGGCAGTCAGTTCAGTATCCTCATGGCACATCATACAGTCTTCGTCAGATTGTCCGTATAAACCAACAAACACAGATAAAAAAACCAGAACAAAAAGGTTCCGGATAAGCTGAAAGACGTACTGTTGATGCTGCATATTTAATATGTTTAAATTAAAATATTTTGTTTTTTTCATCCGCAAAAAAATAACCGCATTATCCGTTAGTGCCATCCGTTTATCATACTTTTAAAGTTAGATGTTGTTGTTTTTCCAATAGTACATAAATAAATATGTACAACCATGAACATTGACAGGATGAACCCGGCGGAAATATGGATTAAATCTGTCAAATGTATTCCGCTACGCGAAAAAATCTGCGTGGGGATATAATCGGGAAATAAAAGCGCCACTCCGGAAATAATGAGCAACGGCATGAACAGATACATTACAATTACATAGGATAGCTTTTGTAACGGATTAAATTTTCTATCAGCCGTAACCGGAAACGGCGGGGCTTCATTTTTGAATATCCCGTAAGAATAATACCTGAATTGTTTTGCAATACGGTTAAACATGCCGTGTAAAGGGCATTTATAATATCTACCGTTTGATGTAAAATAATTGCCAAACAGATAAAATATATAATTGACAGTTAAAACAATTCCCGAAATACTATGTACTGAAACGGCATATTTAAAAGGTATTAACGTGGCCGGGACTCCTGAATACTGCAAACTCAAACCGGAAAAGATCAGTACCAGAAACAATAAGGCATTAAACAGATGCCATAATCTTACCCATACGGGATATAAGTAAATTTTATCGTTCATTTTGTTAATATTCTTAAAACCGCGTGAATAACAATAAAAAGAAGAATTAAACCAAAAATAACCCAACTCAAATAATTGAGATAAAGGTTCCTGTTAGCACCAATGACATAAGAATCATTATTCAGTATCGCCGCATTAAAAAAACCATATTTGTTTCTTTTTTCTTTTGCCTGAAATTTATACAGTGAGGCCATCAAAATTGAATTTTGCGAATGGCATTCAACACATTTTTTCACTGCTTTTTCCTTGGGTAATACTTTATGGGCGACAAGGGTTTTGTTGGTCGTTTGTGTATGACACTCAATGCACCTGACATGGGCAAAATGTGCAATCTGATTCGGGAGCCAGTCATGCTGTTTGATGATATTTGGATTTCTCTTTGATGAAATAAGCTGATATTTATTGAAATTGGCATGACAGCTTAAACAGATATTATTATCATAAACAATGGTTTTATCAATATTTTCATCGCTGCGCACATTTATTTTATACGTGTGGGGGTCGTGGCACATAAAGCAGGAAAATGCATCTTTATGCCTGATTGCATGTACACTTTCCTGATATTCTTTGTTTATGGTTTCAAAATTATAATTATCGTCCCCTTCATGGCAATCAAGGCAGACGGGCATCGGCTCCAACTGCAATTCACTATTGTGCGGAAAGTGGTTGTATTTATAAGAATGACAATCAGGACATTCTAACGATTTATGGTTTGATTCGTAAAATAAAACCGAATCAACCATCAGATAGGGGTTCTGCCTCTTGGTCACATTACGCCCGAGAATTTTATTATAAAATGTGTATGTCGGTCGCCCGTGACACTTAAAGCACTTGCTGTTTGCAGGGGAATGTTCCACTGTATCCGGGTTTCCGTTTTTTGGAAACAAATGCATGCCTGCAAGAACCAGCATGCATGCCAGCATTAACTTTTTCATTAAATTAATTTTAAGATTGATTATTTATTCATTCTTAAATCTGGTTTGTTTATAATTTGGTTTTATAATTTATAATTTGGTTTGTTAATATAATTCCTGATGACATTCGGTACAAGCCGTTTCTTTCCAGTCATCCATTTCAAATGGATGAACAAAAGCCATTGATGTATCGGCATGTGCATATTCCATATTTCCGGCTTGCCCCTGGGCCATTATCGAATGGCACAAATTGCAATCCCGCGAGATAACATGCCCGTTATCACTTTTTAAATTGTTGTTATGGCACCGGAAACATCCCATAGATTCAATATGGCTCAGATGATTCGGGTAAACGCTCCATTGTGCTTTCATGAAAGGAAAAATATTCTTTTCGTACCCATCCTGAATCGCTGTAATTGCACTGTCCAGAAAAACCTTTCCTGTATCCAAAAGCTCTTTATAATTTCTTTTATAATATTTTTCAATTCTTGCAGAAATGTAATTCGCTGCGCTGTCAACCGTTGGAAATTCTTTTACCAGTATATCCATAGTAACGCTCTTGATATCAGGTATTTTAGAAGATATTTTTCCGGCAGCTATCCTGTTGTCAATAAACTGGGATGGGGACAGAAAATTATGGGATGGCCTGTTGTGACAGTCCAGGCAATCCATGACCCTGGTTTGATGTTCTCCGGATACTGAAGTATCAGGTATTTCGCTGTCTTTATAAATTCTCACATCACCGGTTCTCAGATTTGTGTATTTAACTTCAATGATCGTATCTCGTTTCGGGTTTGAGGTGTATTCAATCTTTACCTCCTTATTAATATGCCAGTGAATACCTTCCGACTGGCCCAACGCACTATGCTGGGGGCCCGTCTTCATTAGTAACTGGATATCCCATTCCGTATTCTCTTCATCGGTTAAATAATGTTTTTTGGTTATAAACCTGGGACCATAAAATTTTTGAGGCCAGTGGCATTCTTCACAGGTTTCCCGGGCCGGTCGTAAATTATGGATTGGCGTTTCAATAGGTGTCGGATAAGCTTTTGCAATAACAGAATATACCTGGTATAGTCCGGATAATTTTGATTTCACATACCAACTGGCCCCCGACCCGACATGACACTCTACACAACTTACCCGGGCGTGTGCCGAACTGTGGTAAGTAACATATTCGGGTTCCATCACCGAATGGCAAAGTGTGCCGCAAAATTCGTTGGATTCGGTATAGTTAAAAACTTCGTAACTTCCCAGTGCGGTGAGTAGCAAAAAGACTGCTGTCACCACAATAAAAATAAATACTGCCATTCTCTGGCTGGGATCGTTCAGGTTGATAATGGGAAATTTGACCTCCCGTTGAACCGCTCGTTTTTTGTCCCTTCTCATTTTCCTGATGGTACCGACCGGGATTAAAATAAGCCCGATGATCAGGAAAACCGGAAGAACAATATAAGTGAACAAACCCAGATAATCCCCCCCTTCTGACGGGAAGAACAGTTTAATGATCATTGTGAAGATGATCAGTAGGAAACTGGTTCCGGCAATGACTGCTCCCCAGATGGTCGTCCAACTATAAAATGATTTTGGTAATTTCATATTCAGATCATTTATGCATTACTGATAGCCAGAATACAGAAACAGGCGCCCGTTGATCCGGTCACCTGCTCCTGATGTTTACTTTTTAAAAACCCCATAAATGCGTTATGTTAAAGCCAAACCTGAATTCTCCTTTCGTCCAGTCGTTTCTATTCCATAAATAGTTGTCCTGGGAGATAATTCCATTTGAAGTTGTTATGAATATTTGAAATGAATGTGAAGCAGTTGTTACATCATAGGCAATACCGAAATTTGGTAACGATTGATTCGTAACAGTAATGTTTTCAGACAGACTTCCTATTTTCAACGGTATTGAATACAGAATCAGAATAGATGATTGCGGCGAAAATTTAAATCTGGCCTGAAATGAAAGGCCAATTTTATCATGATCCATTCCCCTCACATTCGCCGTATCAGCAGGGACTGAGTTGTAATGCGTGAAACTTCCTGTGACAGCAAAAGAAAACCATTTGGTAAATTTTCGACTCACCATCAATTGTGTAAAATAGGATAATCTGTTCGTGAATTTATAAACCGAATCTGCGGTTGACGTTTCATAAACACTTTTGTTTCTCCCATCAATGGCCATATCTGTGTAAAGGGTCAGGGTAAGTGGCACTGTATTTCTTCTCGTCTGCTGTAAAATATTCCATTTAAGCTGGAAATCACTATACATGTTTTTCCGTGTGATTCCATATCCCACCATCAGGTTATTCAAAATAGAATAGTTTAACCCTATTCGTGTATTGGCGGAAGGGGCATAAATACCAAACAGATCCGAAATTCCATTATCTTTAATAAGGCCAAATCTGTGTTGTATCTGCATTTCGAGCGTTTTCTTTGCCGGAATCACCGAAGTTTGCTCATCAATAATCAAAGTACTGCCAAACATTTCCCTTACGGGCCTGTCCTTTTTCTTTTTTGGTTTCGCTTCTTCTTGCGCAAATCCAAGATTGATTAAGAACATTATTAAAACTACCAGTATGCTAAACCTTTTCATTTTTCTTTAATTATATGGATTAATTATTCTTTGCACCCTGTTCAATCCAGTGTAAAACTGTGGCGGCTTGTGCGTTTGTGTATTTTTTCCATGTATGGGTCTCCGTGTCAGGATTTGGAAATTTATAAATTAGACTTTCGGCAGGGTTTTGTGTATCAACCAGTCCCATACTGTTGATCTGGTCGTAGGCCTCGTTAGGTGTAAGGTGCGGTTTTTGGCCTCCGCTGCTCGAATGGCAACTAACACAATTGCTACCATCATTCCAAATCGGGATAACATCCAAACTAAAACTCACGGTATCTCCGGGAGGAGGCGTAGGGGGTACTGGCTCAACAATAAATTTATATTGACATGACGCCACAAACAGAATAAATATGACTGCCAGAAATCCTAAAATGTTGTACTTTTTCATATCTGTTATAACTTTTTAAATGACAATGAGAAAAAAGGCTCATTCATGGAGCCTTTTATCATCAACAAATTAAAATCTACTTTTGTAGCGAGGCTATTGAATTTTCAAGTAATGTTTTAGCATACTTATGGTTATGTATGCCTTCGCTGCCATCTTCCCTGACCATGTTATAATTCATCACGGCGCCGGCCTGGTTTGCTGTCATGGTTCCGGGGATTACACGATCGGTGGAGTCAATCAATCCTTGTTCTAATAAAATACCTTTCAGTTTACCCAACAAGTTGTTGATATCATCCTGTGTAACCTCAATCAAAGCGGCCAGTCCATCGGCGTTGGGATGACAAGCTACACAACCGGCTGTATTCAACTTTTCTTTGCCATGATATTCATAATGCATTTTCATGGTATGTCCGCCGGCCTGGTCGCCATAAGCTTCTGCCATGTGACAAACAACGCAGCCATTTGTAACCGCGGTAGTATGACTTGAGTTGGAATACCCCTCTCCGACTTCATATCCGCCTGTTCCTCCGAGAATAGCAGCCTGCGGACCATGGTGAGCCCCCCAGTAAGGAGAAGTTATCGTAACATCCCCACCGCCGACAACAGGCAACGGATCAGGAATACGAGGCTGGTGGCAATTGGCACAAAGATTTCCTTTTCCAAAGTCAACCGGCTGATCGTTTATCCACAAATTTAACGGATCGGCATAAGTGAATGAATAATCGTCCGGAGTATAAGTGGAATGGATATTATGACACGTATAACAATTTGGCGGATTTGGATTCAGCACCTTACCGTCTGCTTCATGTGTCCCGTTTGCCATACGCTGCAGGAATCCCTGGCTTGTATGACATGCTGCACACTCTGCATCATTCCTCTCAAAATTTCCACCTGTGGCATGAACAGAAGCACTCCATTGTAAAACTTTGGCCTCTTGCACTTGTGAATTATCATGACAAAGGATGCAGGAAGCTGTTCCATCCTGTCCGTTAATGCCATTTTCCCCGTCTTTTCCGGGAGGGCCCTGCGGACCTTCTTTTGTACAACCGACAAACGCAAACATTACTGCTGCGAGTAATGTGAATATGATATAAAAACGATTTTGTTTGAACATAATGCAACGATTTTTAATTGATTTTTAATTATTATATAATGATACAATGTTAAGAAAATTATATACCTGTAAAATTATTAGCTAATGATATAAATTGGATTATAGAGTGATAATTAATAATTTTTTGATGATGTATATCAATCTTATTTTATCAAATATTATTATAAAAACACAACTTTTACTACCCTGATCAGTGATGGCATTTGCAAATGAGTTTTTGATGTGTTCATTTTAAAATACATGAGCACATAAAAACTGGTTTATCATTGAGAATCAGAATTATAGTAAAATGATCAATCCAAGGGTTGTATTGATAAAACTGATCTTGCGGTTTTCGTATCTGGTACCCGATGCCGTTATGAAACCGAACACCATACGGCTATAAATAAATTCTCCTCCGGCCCGAAAAGCAATACAAGAAGATACATTTATCGTTAAACCTGCTCCGACGATCATTGCAAAATTCCGGTCTTTTGACGATGTGATCTCGTAATAGTCAGGGCCTGTTTGAAAGTATATGGGTTTGTATAATTGATAAGGCGTCTTTGCAGCCATGATCCCACCGAGCAATTTGCCGGAAAGTGATAAAATCTTCAGAAAATCCCATTTGGTAAACAAGCCGGCAGCTCCGGTTATGATCTGATACGGTTCGGAGCGGATAGTCAGGTCCATAAGAAAAGGATCGGCGTTTACTTTTTCATAACCCAGTGCACGGACATCCACCGGGTGTAAATTAAATCCGAACTGGCCGCCGATACCGATATATTTCTTAAAATACCAGGAACCTTCAATGCCAATGTTGAAGCCCGGAAGAGTAAAACATCCGTTTTCAAGATTCTTGGCTTTATACTCACCCACAGGAATGGACAAACCACCATGTATCCCGATAAATGAGCCTTTGTCTTGGGCTTTGCCAGGCATTACCGATAGCAGAATGAATAATATTGAAACCAATTGCCTCATATCGGAGCTAAAATTGAAGTAAAAATAAAGTTTTAAAGTAAATGCAATTTTTGAGTGGTTTTAAATAACTATGGAAAATAAATACTTATAACCACTTCGGGTTTCTATTAAGATCATTTGTTAAAGTAATTAACTATGCAGCAATTATATGGAATGTCCGATTCATGGCCGGATGAGCAGGTATGATATTTATCGTATTTAGCATGATTTAATTTGTAGTATTTATTGACATTTATCAATATTTTCATGATATTTGGCAAAAAAACAAACGCAATTGATTTTAAAAATTAATCAAAGAGAATGAAGGAGGGAAGAAATGACGCATGTTGTTAAAAATCACGACTGTAAAAAATGTGACTTAAAATCAAATTTGTTTTGTTTCTTAACTGAAGACCAGCTAAACAGTGTCAGTGAATCAAGGCTTGAAGTGCAGTACAATAAAGGAGAGGTAATTTTTAAGAAAGGAGGGCCGCTGACGCACATAATTTGTATTTCAAAAGGACTGGCAAAAGTCAGTTTGGAAAATGACAGTGGTAAGCGCGTGTTGCTGGGACTTGTAAAACCGGTTGAATTTATCAGCGGACCCGGATTTCTGATAGACGGACAACATCATTTTACCGTTACCGCCATCGAAGATACAGAGGCGTGTTTTATTGACATTCGCCTGTTTAAAGAAGTCATGTCAAACAATCCGGATTTTTTAATGGAATTAGTAAAATATTTAAATAAACACATCGTCCGTTATTTTAACAAGATCAGTAACCTGGCCCATAAACACATGCATGGAAAGATGGCGGATACTTTGCTTTATCTTGCTGATGAAGTTTATCATAGTGATACTTTTGAAACCTTCTTATCACGACAGGACCTTGCCGATATGTCAGCCATGACAAAGGAAAGTTCTATCAGAATTTTAAAGGAGTTTAAAGACGACGGCATCATTGATTTCAACAATACCCGTTTTAAAATCCTGAAAAAAAAGTCTTTAATGCAGATCAGCAAAAACGGTTAACCGATTCACTTTCTTCGGTGCTGATCTACATTTATTAACCCAAAATTGTCATTTAAAATAAGCATTTAATAATTTAATTGAATAATAATGACATTTAATTTATTGGATAAGAGCTGACTAAAAT
>JAADID010000186.1:21195-34299 GCA_013151505.1 Chlorobiota bacterium
GTCCCGAGACCTCGGGATCAGGCGGGGATACTCCTCACATCCCAACGCACTTGTCATTAGCTCATACTTCCTAATGACAAATCTGGGTTAACTTTATTTGTCATTTAAGATTCCAGGTACAAGTTCGTTATTTTGTTATCATATCCCGGGATGGTTTTCTTCCATGAATTTGACTCAACCATTCAGTTTTTTAATTACATTTGAGAGGCTCTTTTTAAACCCGGATAAATAACTCTGAAAAAAACCATTCCGTCATGCGCATCTTCATCTCATTTATATTCTTTTCGTTGATCTTTATTACCACAAATCTTTATGCACAGGAAATACCATTCCCGAATTATCCCGACTGGGAATCGTCTGCCAGTGGCAGGTCAACAGGCCTCGGCCTGGCCGATATCAACGGCGACGGCTGGAAAGACATCATCATTGCAAATGGCAATGACATGGCTCGCCAGCATTTGGTTGTTTATTACAATCAGGGTGACGGGACTTTCCCTCTTGATCCTGACTGGCAATCGGATGATATTGATTATCACGGTCACCTCGCAGTGGGAGATGTCAACCACGACGGCTGGCCGGATGTTGCTGTTTCCGTTTACATTGGCGCCGGAGGATTTAGTGACCCGGGAAAAGTAAAAATTTATTACAACCAGGGGGGTGAGTTGGAAGGAACACCTTCTTTTGAATCTTATGAGTTTTATACTTTTTCCTGTGCATTTGGCGATGCTGACGGTGATGGCGACCTGGACCTTGCCACAACAGGGGGAGAACCTTATTCCGATCTGTATGACGTCGGTAAGATTTTTATAAATAACGATGGCAGCTTTAGTGAAAATCCCGAGTGGACTTCAAATTTCTCTTTCGGATCACTGGATGTGGATTTTGGAGATATGGACCAAAACGGATTTCTTGATGTGATTTTTTCCTGTGAAGAAACACCCAACTATATCTTTCTTGCCAATGAGCAAGGCGTTATTTCCGATACGGCAGGATGGTATTCGCTCGATCCGTATAACTATATCAATTCACTGGATATTGGTTTTACCGGGCCGGATAAAATACCCTCTATTGTTATGACTGGAAACAACCAACTGGGTGGTAATGGAGAAGTATGGAAATATTCGTTCCCGGATGGTGTTCCTGCTTCCGGTAGTGCTGACTGGTCGTCGAACCCTTTCGGATATGGTTCGGGAGTCTTACTTGCCGATGTGAGCGGAGACAGTATCCTCGATCTTATTTATGGCGGGTGGTGGCTCCCTGTGAAAATTGCCCTGGGAGATAATGAAGGCGGTTTTGAGGTAAATCCTTCTTATACATCTGCAACATCCTCGGTCGTAGAAGCCATTCAAATGGCTGACCTTGACAGAGATGATATTCACGAAAAAACAGAAACATTTTACTGGGAATCAGGGAAAGGGCCTGTTATTTATCTTGAAAAACAACTGATTGAAAATATTCTTTCCGTTAAAGTAAACAATGAAGAAATTGATGATACGGCCTACTGTTATGTTCCCAATAAAAACTGGATATCTTTTGCTGACAATTTTGAAGCCGGTGATACCATTGAAGTAAAATACGAGTACAGCAATGATTGTGATATTGTGATCAGTAATTGGGATTCTAACAAGGGTAACTATATATTTTACAATACCCTGATAACCGGCATTATTCAACCGGATGAAACAGGAGGAAATAAAGTTTTCTTGCAAGTAGCTCCAAATCCGGTAAAAGAGAGCTTAAATGTTTTTTATTCATTGGATCATGAAAATGAAATAACAATTCAATTGGTCAATATATACGGACAACCGGTCAATTCATGGTTTTTAGGTCTCAAACCCGCAGGTAATCATTATTTCACAAAGAATATTGGTTTAATTAACCCTGGAATTTATTTTTTGGTTTTTCGTTCCGGTAATGTCGTTTCAAGCCAAAAAATTATTATTCAGTGAGACACCTTCAATGAGTCTGATGAATCGGCCAGAACATGTTGTTGCTTAAGGAATTCATAAATTTTATTACTGACAATTTTGTTCCCTGCCGGAGTCCAGTGTTGTCCGTTGGTTTTATACCTTTCTCTTGTTGTCAGTAACACATAAGGAATATCATCGCAAAACGAACATGGTTTTCCGGTTGAAGAATCATCTGTTAATGCAATAAAAAATTTTGCCCCTTTGGATTTTACATAATTATCCATTTCCTTGATAATTTCTTCTGTCGGGTTTTCCACAAATATTTTTTTCGGCCTCGTGATTTGAATCAGTGCTTGAATAAGCCTGCTTTTTAATAAACGTGGATATTTACCTTCATAATAGCGTATAGATTTACTCACCGGAATACCATGTGTTACCAATTTATTGCCTGTAAATGTAAAATACGGTTTATAATATGAATAGAAATTGTTGGTAGCATTTCCGGGCTTGTCATTATCGCAAACAACAAGAAAAACAATATCCGGCTTAAAATAATCAAACCAGTTTTTAAGCAGAATCAATTCCTGATCAGTGCTGTAACCACTAACACCCATGTTAATTATTTCCCAATTTGTTAACCGTTGTTGAAGATACTCGGTGAAACGTTCACCGTATTCAACATCATAACCCCACACAAATGAATCACCTATAAAGGCGATTCTTTTTTTACTCTTTGGCCCGTGATCAATGTCTCTAAATCCGATTTTATTATTTTTAATGTGTATTAATCTAGACCCTGTAAAAGTTTTTTCACTGTTTTCTATCGGAAACCAGCCTAATTTTTTATCATACCGGTAGGTAAGGTTCATTTCATCCAACACATAATCTTCGGGAATAAAAATTCTTGCTATAATTTCAGCACCAATAATTAATATTATCAGAGATATAACAATGGCAATTACAGTAAATAATAGTTTGTTTTTCATAAGTTTCCAGCCGAAAAAAGATATTATAAAAGTAAGACATTTTAATCTTGTTAATGAACAATATCACTAATCCAGTTTAAATTCTTCTTTCCAGTTAATATCATTTTTAAGTTCAGCTTGATTAGCCTTATCAAACAGATAATTACCAATGACCAAAAAGTCCATTTCAGTACGCATGAAACATCTGAAAGCATCGTCTGGTGTGCAGACAATGGGTTCGCCCCGCACATTGAAGCTTGTATTTACAATAACTCCGTAACCAGTTTGATTTTTAAACTCGTTGATCAGTTTCCAATATTTTGGATTAGTTTCTTTATTTACACTTTGTATTCTTGCCGAATAATCGATATGTGTGATGGCGGGCACATCCGACCTTAGATGATACAACCTGTCATATAACGGCAATTCGTGAAAACCAGGTGGCAGGGGATTTAATCTTTCTTTTTTGACAGGAATCACCAAAAGCATATATGGAGATGGCCGGTCAAGTTCAAAAAACTCCTGAATATCTTCTTCAATAACCGTTGGGGCAAACGGCCTGAATCCTTCCCTGAATTTTATTTTCAGGTTCATCTTCTTTTGCATTTCGGGGTTACGGGCATCACCAAGTATACTCCTGTTTCCAAGTGCACGAGGTCCGTATTCCATTCGTCCCTGGAACCAGCCAATAACTTTACCGTCTGCAATTTTCTCAGCAACAACCTTTGTCAGATGATCGAATTTTTCAAAATAATCATATTTCGCATCGTATCTTCTGATCACACCCAATGTGTCTTTTTTAGCAAACGCCGGTCCCAAATAGGAACCTTTCATAGAATCGGGACTATTGTTGACTCTTCTATTGTTACCTTTCCACAAATACCATCCGAGGTAAGCTGCCCCCAAGGCTCCGCCGGCATCACCTGCTGCCGGCTGAATCCATATATCTTTAAATAATCCCGATCTCAGTAATTTCCCGTTGGCAACACTATTTAGTGCAACACCTCCTGCCAGGACAAGATAATCACTTTTTGTAAGCTGTTTGGCTGTTTCTGCCAGTTTGTAAACAATTTCCTCCGTAATCTGTTGGATAGCCAATGCCATGTTCATATAATCCTGAGTAATATCCGATTCAGACTTCCGCGGAGGGATGCCAAAAAGTTCTTTCCACTTTTTGTCGTTTGTCATCTTCAATCCTGTAGCAAAGTTGAAGTATTTCATATTAAGCAATAACGACCCGTCTTCGCGGATGTCAACAAGTTCTGAGAGGATTTTCTCTTTGTATTCATTTGTTTGAGGCGAATCGGGATTTCCATAAGGTGCCAGCCCCATCAACTTGTACTCACCACTGTTGACCCTGAAACCTGTATAATAAGTAAACGCCGAATAAAGTAATCCCACAGAATGCGGAAAGTGTAATTCTTTCAGCATTTCTATTTCACTTTCTTTTCCATGGCCAATGGTTGTGGTTGCCCATTCACCCACACCATCAATCGTTAATATAGCTGCCTCCTTAAAAGGTGATGGATAAAATGCACTGGCGGCATGAGACAAGTGGTGCTCCGGAAACAAAAGAGGCGCCTTGCCATTACCTATCTTGGATAATTCCTCTTTTAACATCTTTTTCATAAAGACCTTCTCCTTTATCCAGACAGGGACGGCAGACAGAAAACTTGCCAGCCCGCGGGGAGCAAAAGCATGGTATGTTTCCAGGAGTCTTTCAAATTTTATAAATGGTTTTTCATAAAAAGCAACTGCTGTCAAATCCCCGTATTGGATTCCTGCTTCCTCAAGAACATATCTCGCTGCATTGAGTGGAAATGAAGAATCGTGTTTTTTTCGTGTAAACCTTTCTTCCTGTGCAGCAGCAATTATTTCTCCGTCAACGATCAGCGCTGCAGCACTGTCGTGATAATAGGCAGATATCCCTAAAATACTTACAGCCATTCTCTATTGTATTAAAACAATGTATAAATAAACGGAGCAATGGCGGAACCGGATGTAAATACGATCAGTAAAGCAAATATCAATAATATAATGATGATCGGTAACAGCCAGAATTTTTTTCTGGTCTTTAGAAACGCCCATAAGTCTTTGAAGAATTCCACTTTATTACTTTTTAGTGATTAATAGGGTTTTGTAATATCTTCAGATTTAAAATGACGATTCCTCGTTATTAAAACGCTTGATCGGGATTTTTTAAATTGTCGAAGTAATAAAGTGTCTTTTCCCGCTATTTTCCTGAATATCCCCACAGGTAATAAAATGATAAAATACACTATGCTTAAAACCACTTTTGATGCAATAGTCCCGAGTATTTGGGATAATCCAAGCCATAAGATGGCAAAATACTTGAAAAACATAGGGAAAGCCATAACGACAATAGTCACAAGAATGGCAATTTTAAAATACAATTCATTTTGCACAAAGAACCCTATAAGAAGTAGTATTAGCACAACAGCCATCCCGCTGTCTGAAGCTTGTTTTTTATTTATTGATTTTGGGAAATACGACATTTTGATTGGTATGGTTCATTGAATCATTGAAAATAGAGTAATCATTATTTATGACAAAAATTCAAAATCAATTATGACAAAGGTAAAAACATAATCCGATAATTTTAATCAAGTAAGGGTTAATAATCACAACAAACCAAAGAGCCTGGTAAGCACCACATTTTAACAGCCATTATCCCGCTAACATCGGAATATTATTATTAAATCCGGATTTACACCCGACAAACCGAAAATTGAATTTCAGGAATAAAAAAGTTTATCTAAAACTCCTCTGCATGAATCTGTCCGAATACACGTTTACTGTGTTCGGTAAATCCTTCTTCGGCCAGTAATCCTTTCATTCCTTCCACCATTTTCGGATTACCGCATAAAAAGATATGTGTGTTTTCGGGCGTAGGTTTGAAGCTCAAAAGACGATTAACAAGTCCGGAAATCCAGATATCCTGGACAAACCGTGTATCCCCTCCCCATCCTGCCGGTTCGTTCTCGGGCTCGGTTATGGTAGGATAATATTTAAAATTAGGGAACATATTGTCAAGCAGTCTCAGTTCGGAGGAGTAGCCCAGATCCCAGCTGTTTGCCGCACCCTGAATAACCAATATTTTTCCTTTTCTATGTAACGCATTTGTACGCAGCATGCTCATATATGGCGCAACACCGGTTCCTGTGGCTATCATGATCACATTACTGTCGGGATCAATCTGATCGAGCGTAAACATCCCGACAGCTTTTTTACCCATCCATATTCTGTCGCCAATCTTGAGTGCAAATATTCTGGGAGTCAACTGCCCGGAGTGAACCAGTGTAACATAAAATTCAACCACATCATCTGTAGAAGAAGAAGCAATTGAATAGGCTCTTTTTATTAATTTATCCGGTTGCGGAGGCTTATGTTCTGTAGTGGCTTCTTTACAACGGGGAGCCTCGGGCGGAAGACCGAGGCCAACAAACTGACCGGCTTCAAACGGGGGAAATTTCCACCCTTCGGGTTTAACCCTGATGATCTTCATTATAGGTGATACCTGCACCGTCTGCGTTATTACACAATTTAATTCTATGTTCATGCCAGTGTTAATTGTTGCGCGCAAAATTAAAAGAAAAATCACGCTTATCAATTACAAATAAGAAAAGCAAAAAATATTTTTAAAGAATCCGCTTATTTAACGATATCCTTTAAAAGATCATCGTCAGTCATAAAAGGAACCGTGACTTTTAATCCGGGAGTTTCTTCCATAGCCCGTTTAATGGCAAATATGGATCCTTTATTTCTTGCCCAGCTTCGTCGTGAAATTCCGTTATTCACGTCCCAGAACAGCATGGAACGTAACCGTCGGTCGGCATCGGCGCTGCCATCGAGTACCATACCGAAACCACCATTGATTACTTCGCCCCAGCCAACACCACCACCGTTGTGGATTGATACCCATGTAGCGCCCCTGAATGAATCGCCGATCACGTTCTGGATAGCCATATCGGCGGTAAATTGTGAACCGTCGTAAATGTTTGAAGTTTCCCGGAACGGGGAATCCGTACCGGATACGTCATGGTGGTCACGACCTAAAACAACCGGCGCAGATATCTTACCATCGGCAACGGCTTTATTGAATGCTGCGGCTATGTTAATACGCCCCTGTGCATCAGCATACAGAATGCGCGCCTGTGAGCCCACCACCAGCTTGTTTTGCTTTGCACCTTTTATCCAGTGGACATTGTCTGCCATTTGATTTTGAATCTCGGGCGGTGATTCATTTTTCAATTTTTCAAGAACGTCAGCGGCAAGTTGGTCGGTATAATCCAGGTCTTTGGGGTCGCCCGAAGTACAAACCCATCTGAAAGGCCCGAAACCATAATCAAAAAACATAGGCCCCATGATGTCCTGGACATAAGAGGGGTAACGGAAATTTTTACCATCAGGAGCCATGATGTCGGCACCCGCCCTGGAAGCTTCCAGCAGAAAGGCATTTCCGTAATCAAAGAAATAAGTTCCACGGGCAGTGTGTTTGTTGATGGCGGCAACCTGCCTTCGTAACGATTCACGTACTTTCTCTTTGAACAGTTCCGGTTGTTTGACCATTATTTCATTGGATTCCTCAAAAGAAAGACCAGCGGGATAATATCCTCCCGACCAGGGATTATGCAATGAGGTTTGGTCAGAGCCAAAATCCACATAAACATTTTCTTCGGCAAATTTTTCCCATACATCCACAATGTTTCCAAGATAACCGATGGAAACCACTTCCTTGTCTGCTTTGGCTTTATTTACTCTGCTCACCAGCTTGTCAAGATCATCAATTACTTCATCAACCCAACCCTGTTCCAAACGTTTATGCGTAGCAGCCGGATTGATTTCAGCAACAACCGAAACCAGTCCCGTAATATCGGCTGCCTTGGGCTGGGCGCCCGACATCCCGCCAAGACCTGACGAAACAAACAATTTTCCTTTAAACGGATCTTCCCCCGGTTTTGCCACTTTGCGTGCCGCATTCATCACTGTGATGGTCGTCCCGTGTACGATACCCTGGGGGCCGATATACATGTATGAACCTGCTGTCATCTGTCCGTACTGTGAAACGCCCAATGCATTGAACCGTTCCCAGTCATCCTGTTTTGAATAATTAGGAATGACCATGCCATTGGTAACGACTACCCGCGGTGCATCTTTATGCGAAGGAAACAATCCCATGGGATGCCCCGAATACATGGCCAGGGTTTGCTCCCCGGTCATAGTTGCCAGATATTTCATAGTAAGCAGATATTGTGCCCAGTTCTGAAAAACGGCGCCGTTACCTCCATAAGTGATCAACTCGTGAGGGTGTTGCGCAACAGCCGGATCCAGATTGTTCTGAATCATCAGCATGATAGCTGCTGCCTGTTTGGTTTTGGCCGGGTATTCATCTATCGGACGCGCGTACATCTCATAATCAGGCCGGAAACGGTACATGTAAATCCTGCCATAGTTTTTTAATTCTTCGGCAAATTCCGGTGCCAGTAAACGGTGAAGCTTTTTCGGAAAATATCGCAACGCATTTTTCAGCGCCAGTCGTTTTTCTTCCACAGTAAGGATATCTTTTCTTTTGGGCGCATGATTAATATCGGGATCATAAGGCTTTTTTGCCGGCAACTCGTCCGGAATGCCTGTCAATATTGCTTTTTGAAAATCATTTTTATTCATAATATTATTGAGTTTTCATTTTACAAAATTACGACAAAAGAGTGGGAAGATAAAACGAAAGGGAGTATAATAAAAGTGAAAGTTTAAAGGTAGTTTTTTTATATGGGGATGGTGGAAAAGTGAAAGGATTTAACAGGGAAAAAAGTTGTTTTGTATATCAATTACCCGGTCATTCATGGCAGAGAATTCAACAATGGAACAGTCGGACAATCGGGCAATCAAATCTTCTCCTTCTTTTCTTTCAGCATATTATGGAGATATTCCCGCGCCCGGAAAAGTTGTGCTTTTACAGTACCCAGCGGAAGACCGAGTTCATCAACAATTTCTTCATACGAATATTCCTTGAAATACCGGAGTTCGATCAGGCGTCGGTAGGTAGGTTTCAGTCGGCTGACATATTCGTGCATGGTATTGATCTTCTGGTCTTTGATCATTTCTTCCTCAGGATTGGGAGTCCCGGAGGGAATCTGCACGACCCTCTGGTATTCTTTTTCGTCATCATCAAGATTTACAGTAGGCCCTATTTTGGCCTTCTTCCGCATAAAATCAATGCAGTTGTTTGTTGCAATCCTGAAAAGCCACGTGCTGAATGCATAATTGGGAGTATATAACTTCAGACTCTTGAACGCTTTGCCAAAAGCTTCAATAGTCAGATCCTCTGCGTCGTCTGGATCACCTGTCATTTTAAGCATCATGTAGTATAGCGGGTCGCGGTAGTGTTTAAGTAGTTCAGCGTATGCTTGTTGGTCCTGGTGTTCTAATGCCCTTTGTATCAGTTGGTAATCTCGTTGACCTTTTTCGGTTAAGTTATTGATTACTTCCATGTACGGTTTTTACGGAAAACACTCATAAAAGTTATAAAAAACAAAATAATTAAATGAATTATTTCCCATACCAGCGAAAATAGCAAGATTCCACCGTCATTCAAACGCTTCAAAACAAACTTATGAACAACAAATTGAGAGTAAAATCGAAATAAAAAAGCGCCGAGAAGGTACCAGGGGAAGACCCATAATACCAGCAAAACAATGAGTGAGGTATAAAATATCAGTTGCGAGAAGCTATATAACCCAAGTAATGTTTTGATTTTCAAACCATAATATTTCCCTGTACTCAGATGACGCAGTTTTTGGGTTACCCATTCACCAAAACCCTGTTTGGCCTGTGAATACATAAAAGTTTCATGCGAAATTTCGATCGCCGTATTTTTTTTAACAGCCACTTTGTTAATAAACAGATCGTCATCTCCCGAAGCAATAGTGTAATGTGATGTAAAACCTTTATTCCTGAAAAACAGCGAGCGACGGTACGAAAGATTTCTTCCAACGCCCATATACGGGTATCCGGCAAGGGCAAATGACAGGTATTGCATGGCGACAAGAAAAGTATCGTAACGTACAATTTTATTTGTCAATCCACTTTCTTTTTTATAAGGCCCGTATCCCAGCACCACTTCAATGTTTTCATTACGATAATTCCGGACCATTCCGCTGATCCAGTTTTCTGATGCCGGTTCGCAATCTGCATCCGTAAGTAACAGAATGTCGTTTTTTGCTGATTTGATCCCCATCGAAAGCGGAAACTTTTTTCCTTTGAAAAAGTTCAGGTCACGTTCAATATTCACAACCTTCAAATGGGGATAAATTCCCTGCATCTCTTTTAAATAATCCAGCGATTCATCATCGGAAGCATGGTTAACAACGACAACTTCAAAGTCAGGATACTTTTGCATGAGAATTTTTGGAAGATACTGCTTGAGGTTGTGATATTCATTTCTGGCAGAGATAACAACTGATACAGGGGGATATTTTTCCGGTTTTTTTTCCGACGGTTTGTAAAATGCGAGCTTTGCAAATACCAGCCAATAATAGATCATTTGTATGACAAATGAAATTCCCAGCAAACAAAGAAAAATTATTGCGACTAACGACATGTCCAAAGCTTTGCATAAAATAATGCACCAAAAGTAAATGATTAAAAGGTTGATTCGTTTTGCAGAGTAAGGTTTAATGAAGGAGTTTTGAACATTTCCGATATACGAATATGATACGTTGTTTTCGATATGCTGTTGTACAATATTATTTGAGTAATTTTCACAGGTTTCCCCTATCTTTGCCGCTTTGCCGGAGAAAATGAAATTTACACTCGAACATACTGATAAGAAAAGCAATGCCAGGGCTGGTGTATTGATTACTGCACACGGGCAGATCAAAACTCCTGTTTTTATGCCGGTGGGTACGGCCGGGTCGGTAAAGGGAGTCCATTTTAATGAATTGAAAAACGACATCAAGGCGCAAATCATTTTGGGAAACACCTATCATTTATACCTCCGTCCCGGAACAGGCATTATCGAACAGGCTGGCGGTCTGCACAAGTTTATCGGATGGGACAGGCCTATTCTGACCGACAGTGGGGGGTACCAGGTTTATTCGTTGACAGACATCCGGAAGATGAAAAAATCGGGTGTTACATTTCAGTCACACATTGACGGATCAAGACACGAGTTTACACCCGAAACGGTGATTGACATCCAGCGCAGCATCGGCGCCGACATCATCATGGCTTTTGATGAATGCACACCTTATCCCTGCGAATATGACTATGCCCTGAATTCAATGAAAATGACCCACGACTGGCTGGATCGTTGCCTCATTCATTACAATAACACCGAACCGAAATATGGATACGACCAAAGCTTGTTCCCGATAGTGCAGGGCAGCACTTACCGTGACCTGCGGATCCAGTCGGCTGAATACATCGCCTCGCGTGGCGCCGAAGGTCATGCCATTGGCGGCCTGTCGGTTGGCGAACCCCACGAAGTAATGTACGAACTGACCGATCTTGTATGCAGGATACTTCCGGAAGACAAACCCCGTTATCTGATGGGAGTAGGCACTCCGGCCAACATTCTCGAAAGCATTGCGCTGGGTGTGGATATGTTCGATTGCGTGATGCCTACACGGAACGGCAGAAACGGCATGTTGTTTACGAGTGACGGCATTATCAACATAAAAAACAAGAAATGGGAAAATGATTTCAGCCCGATCGCCCCGGACGGGAACAGTTTTGTGGACAGCCATACCAAAGCTTATGTACGGCACTTGTTTTCTTCACGGGAAATGCTGGGAAGCATCATTGCCAGTATCCATAATCTGAACTTTTACCTTTGGCTGGTGGACGAAGCACGCAAACATATAATAGCAGGTGATTTTGCAACATGGAAAGAGGTTATGGTAAAGAAAGTTAGTCAGAGATTATAAATTTTTAAAGAAAAGATAAAAGGATAAAGTTTATGGTTAAAACCAATGAAGCATATTCATTTATCTTTATACTTTTATCTTGTTATCTTGTAAACAGCCAATGAAGATCATAGATAAATATATCATCAAAAAATTTCTGGGCACTTTTTTCTATGCCATTTCATTGCTCATTATTATCGTGATCATTTTTGACATCTCCGAAAATATTGACCGTTTTATTGAAAATGAAGCCCCCCTGCGTGCCATTGTGTTTGATTATTACCTGAACTTCATCCCCTATTTTATCAACCTGTTCATTTATCTTTTCACCTTTATTTCGGTCATCTTTTTTACTTCCAAGCTTGCCGGCGACAGTGAGATCATTGCCATACTGAGTAGCGGCATCAGTTTTAAACGTTTACTTGTTCCCTATCTCGTTGCTTCGGTATTTCTGGCCGTATTTTCACTTTATCTCGGCAATTTCCTTATTCCCAAAACCAACAAACTTCTCAGAGAATTCAAAAATATATACATGGAAAAACTGACCAAAGACAACGAGCGGAATTTTCATGTACAGATTGAGCCCAATACTTATGCGTATGTCGAGTCTTATGTCAGCTCCCTGAACAGGGGTTATAAGTTTTCTATTGAAAAATACAAAGGGGAGCAGTTGGTTTACAAACTGATGGCTAACCAAATCATCCGCGATACGGTAAACAAAAAATGGAAAATCAAGAATTATTTTATCCGGATCATGGACAGCACGGGTCAAAAAATTATCCGGGGCAGGGAAATGGATACGACCCTTACGTCTCTAAAACCCTCTGATCTTTACGAAATAAAAGAGGATTTCCAGGAAATGAATTATTTCCAGCTAAACAAATATATCCGGGAAGAAAAAGCCAAAGGATCCATTGCCTATAAGAAGTATGAAATTGAAAAATATAAACGACTATCGGGTCCTGTAGCCATCATCATCCTGACATTTATCGGTGTGGCTTTGTCGGCCCGCAAGGTGCGCGGCGGCATCGGTATGCACCTCGGCGTCGGCATCGCCCTGACGTTTTCCTATATTTTTCTGATGCAGGTCTCCACTGTGTTTTCCGCTTTCGGCAATCTGTCCCCGGCCATTGCCCCCTGGATACCCAATTTCATTTTCTTACTTATCGGATTGTACCTTCTTAAAAAAGCACCGAAGTAAAACTATAATTTTAACCCAGATTTGTCATTAGGAAGTATGAACTAATGACAAGTGCGTTGGGATGTGAGGAGTATCCCCGCCTGAACGATTCAGTCGGGCAG
>JAADID010000186.1:34392-41761 GCA_013151505.1 Chlorobiota bacterium
CATTTTAGTCAGCTCTTATCCAATAAATTAAATGTCATTATTATTCAATTAAATTATTAAATGCTTATTTTAAATGACAATTTTGGGTTAAAACCCACTGACAATTTTTATCAATATTATGGGAAATTCCTTTTAGCGGGTAATGCAGATATAATTCTGCAAACTTCTTCTTCAACAAAGGTTTTATACCGATTGCAGATCATCTTTACTTCGTAGGTCAATCCTTTCCAAATACGACATTTTCAGATATTTTTGGAATTTAATTCCAATATTATCGGATTGCCGTACGAACAAAATTTAAGAAACGACTGTTATTTTTCAGATTTTTTCCTCCACCCACTTCCGGGCATTCACGAAAGCTTCGATCCAGGGGGTAACCTCATCGTTTTCCCTACCTTCGGGATAGTGTGCCCACTGCCAGGGGAGGATGGCCCTTTCGGGATGGGGCATCATGGCAAGGTGGCGGCCATCGTTGGAACACACAGCAGCCGTATCCCAGTCGGAACCATTGGGATTGCCCGGATAAAGATCGTAACTGTATGACATTACCAGGTTGTAGTTATCGCGATAGCACGGAAAACTGAATTTACCCTCGCCGTGGGCTACCCATACACCCAACCGGGTGCCGGACAAACTTTGCAACATCACCGAAGTGTTTTCACAGATGTCCACATTCAGAAATGCCGATTCAAACTTTCCCGAATCATTCCGGCACATTGCCGGCTTTTCGGGATGTTCCGGATATATCAACTCCAGTTCCATCATCAACTGACAGCCATTACATACACCCAGACTTAATGTATCCTCACGGGCATAAAAGTTATCCAGCGCCTGCTTGGCTTTTTTGTTGTACAAAAACGCTCCCGCCCATCCTTTGGCCGAACCCAGCACGTCGGAATTGGAAAAGCCGCCGACAAAAACAATAAAGTTCACATCCGAAAGGTCTTCCCTGCCCGAGATCAGGTCGGTCATGTGTACATCTTTCACATCGAACCCGGCAAGATAGAGGGAATAAGCCATCTCACGGTCACCGTTAACCCCTTTTTCCCGGATAATGGCCGCCCTGACACCTGATCGTTTTCTCCGGTCGAGGACAATACCCAAATCAGCGGCCCGTCCTGTGAAGGTTTTTGGAAACGAAAATTTCAAATCCTGCTTTCCGTAATTTTTCAGGCGGCAATGGGCTGCCTCGGGTCCGCTTTGCGCCCTGTCGAGCATATAGGATGTTTCAAACCATACATTCCGCGACCGTTCAACATCCAGCACGTGCTGAACGCCCTGGTGTTCCAGGTCTATTTTAAACTCAGGGATCACTGTACCCAGAATGTGAAAATGCAGGTTACTGTCTTGCAACACTTCGGTCACGCTGTCGGTATCTTCAACCTGGATAACCACAGCCGGGTTTTCGTTAAACACCAGCCGGATAAAATCATCCTGTTCAAAACCATCCAGGTTAATCTTCATTCCGTGATCGCAGTTGGCAAAGCACATTTCCAGAAGGGTGGTGATCAACCCGCCGGCAGAAACATCATGTCCGGCCAGAACTAACCCGGCATTGACCAGGTCCTGAATGGTCGCAAATGCACGCTGGAAATACATGGCGTTACCTGCATCGGGTGTATGCTTGCCGATCGCTCCCAGCGTTTGTGCAAAACTGCTGCCCCCCAGTTCGAATGGAGAATCTGAAAAATCAATATAGATAAGATGTGTTCCTGCTTTGGTTTTCAATACCGGGGTAACTGCTTTTGTGATATCATTAACTTCCCCAACTGCTGTCACGATCACCGTTCCCGGAGCAAAAACTGTTTTTCCATCAGGATATTTCTGAACCATCGAAAGCGAGTCTTTGCCTGTGGGAATGTTGATCCCCAACTCAACGGCGAAATCGCTGATGGCTTGTACAGCCTGATAAAGTCGTGCATTTTCCCCTTTGTTTTTTGCCGGCCACATCCAGTTGGCGCTTAGCGAAACGCCGCTCAATCCGTCCTGTAGAGGCGCCCACACCAGGTTTGTCAATGATTCGGCAACTGCCAGCCGGGATCCTGCTGCGGGATTGATCAGGCCGCTCACCGGTGCGTGGCCCAGAGCGGTGGCTATTCCCTTTTTTCCTTTGTAATCCAGCGCCATGACCCCCAGATTATTCAACGGCAACTGCACCGTTCCTGCACATTGCTGCAAAGCAACTTTTCCGGTTACCGAACGGTCCACCTTGTTGGTCAGCCAGTCTTTACAGGCTACTGCCTCTATCTGAAGGACATTGTTCAGATATTCTTTAAAATTACTTTCATCATATTCAAGATCATGAAATTCAGGTTTTTCCGTCCGGTCAGTCAGGACAGTTTTCGGGGGTTTCCCGAACAGGTATTCCAGTTTGAGGTCAACGGGACAGCTTTTTTCATCTTCCCTGAAAATCAGAATATGGTCATTTTTTACTTCCCCTACTTTATAAATAGGTGCCCGCTCCCGTTTGGCGATCTTTTCCAACGCAGGATAATCTTTCCTTTTCATCACAAGCCCCATTCGCTCTTGTGATTCGTTACCAAGAATTTCTTTCACGGAGAGTGTCGGATCGCCTACGGGCAATTTTTTTACATCAATCACGGCGCCGGCTTCTTCGACCAGTTCCGAAAGGCTGTTCAGATGGCCTCCGGCCCCGTGGTCGTGAATGGAAACAATGGGATTCTTATCCGATTCCGTCAATGCCCTGATGGCGTTGGCCACTCTTTTCTGCATTTCAGGATTGGCACGCTGTACAGCATTCAGTTCGATGGCGTTGCCGTATTCCCCGGTAGCCACCGATGAAACGGCGCCGCCACCCATACCGATCCTGTAATTGTCGCCTCCGAGGACTACAATCACATCTCCTGCTTCGGGAACATCTTTCAAGGCATCTTCCTTTTTTGCATAGCCCACACCGCCGGCCAGCATGATCACTTTATCGTATCCGTATATTTTTCCTTTTTCCTCATGTTCAAAAGTCAACAGGCTGCCGTTTATGAGGGGTTGTCCGAATTTATTACCGAAATCGGATGCGCCGTTGGAGGCTTTGATAAGGATTTCTTTTGGAGGATGATACAGCCACTTGCGTTCGGCAGCCTGGTTTTCCCAGTCCCGCGTTTGATCCAAACGGGCATAAGAAGTCATGTAAACAGCCGTTCCGCCAAGGGGGATACTTCCCTTACCACCAGCCATACGGTCACGTATCTCACCGCCGGTGCCCGTAGCGGCTCCGTTGAAGGGTTCCACAGTAGTGGGAAAATTGTGTGTCTCTGCTTTCAGAGATAAGACCGAGCGGATTTCCCTAACCTCAAAAAAATCGGATTTATCCTGCCTGACAGGGGCAAACTGTTGAATAACGGGGCCTTCAACAAAAGCCACATTGTCTTTGTATGCCGACACAAGTTTCCCGTGATTTTCAGAAGAAGTCTTTTTGATCAATGCGAAAAGGCTTTCTTTCATCTTTATCCCGTCAATGATAAAAGCGCCGTTGAAAATTTTATGCCGGCAATGCTCCGAGTTGATCTGGGCAAAACCGTAAATCTCCGAATCGGTCAGCTTGCGTCCGATCTTTTGGCTTATGTTTTCAAGGTATTCTATTTCCTCTTTGCTGAGCGCCAGACCCTCTTCCAGGTTGTATTTTTTAATGTCGCTGATCTCTTTTACCTGTTCCGGCCTGACCGGGATATTAAAAACCTCCTGGTCAAGGTTATCATAAAGTTGCTGAAGCATCGCATCATATTCGACATGTCCGGGATCGGTTACTTTTTCGAACTGTTCGATGCGGATAATATTTTTTATCCCCATGTTTTGGGTGATCTCGACAGCATTGGTACTCCAGGGTGTGATCATCTCCTTCCGCGGCCCCAGGAAAGTTCCTTTGATGTTTTCCTCCTGAATTTGACCGGCTCCGCTAAAAAGCCATTCCAGTTTAAGGTGATCTTGTCCCTCTAAATTTCCTGAAGACTGAACAACGTAATATTGATAATGGCTGGTATGGTAGAAAAAAATCATTTTATACAATTTAATGGCCCGGAGCTGTCCGGTACAAAGATATAAATATGAAATAATACCGGACAACCTGACAATGGATTTTCGATCTAAATTCTGAGAATCATTTATAGGCAACGGGAATAAGGGAATGAAGACCTTCCGGTGCGCTCTTATGAAGGAAGAGTTTTTGGAATCCGGATACAGGAAAAATGGGTAATGGAAAAAGTTGAATTGGTTGAATTGGTTGAATCGGTTGAATCAGTTGAATCGGAACAATTTAGCCATTAATCAGTTGAACCATGAAGCCATAAAGCAATCGAGCCATGAAGCCATCGGACAATTAAACCATCATCCTCCAACATCCTTCTCCGACACACCGAAAACCTCATCGGGTTCCACATTTCCGTGGGGTTCGATATGGACCAGCACATCGTAAACATTGGGAACGGCTTTTTTGATTTCATTCTCCACGCGGCGGGCGATGTCATGGGCTTCGGTCAGTGAAATATCACCTTCCGCTTCCACATCCAGAGCGATCATGTAAAGGTAAGCCATTTTCCTTGCCCTGATTCGGTGCGGATTGGAGGCTCCTTTTACCCTGTAAGTCGCTTTGATTACTTTCCGGTAGATTTCTTCATTGTCCACCCCGTCCATCATCTCAAGATTGGTTTGCATAAATATCCGGAATGCAATAACCATAATATAAAGACTCACAGCCAATGCTGTAATTACATCAATCACAGGCATTTTCAAAACAAAAGTGAAAATCAAGCCGGTGAGGACCGAAACCGAAATTACCACATCATTTTGCATGTTCCGGGCATTGGCGATCAGCATGGCGCTTTCCACTTTCTTCCCTTCACGTTTCAAATAACCCGAAAGCAGGTATTTTCCGATGATTGAAATAATGATAATATAAATAGCCAACGGTTCGGGGATCATCCGTTCCACAGGATAGATCAACCTGTTCAGGGAAGTGATGGCCAACTGCGCTCCGGCAAAAAATATGATGAAGGCAAGAACTTTGGTGGCAATGGTATCGGCTTTGTTGTAACCATAAGGAAATTTCGTATCGGGGGGACGCGCGATGATGTGCGCCGTATAAAGCGTTACCAGTGAGGTGATGATGTCGCTGGCCGAGTCCACACCATCGGCCACCACAGCAAGGCTTCCGGCAATGATACCCGTAACGATCTTCAACAATGACAACAGGGCATTACCGGCAATGCTCACCTGCGATGCCTTGATGATCTTTTTTTCTCGCACACCAATGGCCATTGGGAATGTTAATTAGTATAATTCAAAAATAAGAAAAGCTGCCAAACATCATGAGTCTGACAGCTTTTTAATATTCGTGCAGATCATCTTATAATTGTTCTCCCAGGAATCTTTCGGCCTCGATGGCGGCCATGCAACCCGTCCCGGCTGCAGTAACGGCCTGGCGGAAATGTTTGTCCTGCACATCGCCGGCAGCAAAAATCCCTTCAACGCTGGTAGCCGTGGAATCGGGTTTGGTAATCAGGTATCCCGTTTCATCCATTTCCAGTTTGCCTTTGAACATATCCGTATTGGGCTTATGGCCGATGGCAACAAAGAAACCTTCGATGTCAATTTTCTTTTCTTCGCCGGTTTTGTTGTTCACCAGAATAGCGCCATTCAGCGCCTTGGTGAATCCCTGTTCAACACCCACGATCTCTTTTACTTCATGATTCCACAGGATTTCAATGTTGGGCGTATTGAACACCCTTTTCTGCATGGCTTTGGATGCACGGAGTTCGTCCCTGCGGTGGATCAGATATACTTTGCGACAGAGATTTGCCAGATAAGTTGCCTCTTCGGCAGCCGTATCGCCTCCGCCAACTACTGCTACATCCTTACCTTTGTAAAAGAAACCGTCACAGGTTGCACAGGCCGACACGCCACCTCCTTTAAACCTTTCTTCCGACTCAAGACCGAGATACTTGGCGGTGGCACCCGTAGCTATGATGACTGTTTCCGCCAGCAATTCCGTGCCGTCATCTATTGTGACCTTAAAAGGGCGCTTGCTTGTATCCACATCCGTCACCGTTCCCCACCGGATATCGGTATCGAAACGTTCGGCTTGCTTTTTCATATCTTCCATCATCTTCGGTCCTTCAACGCCCTCAGGGTAGCCGGGAAAGTTATCCACTTCGGTTGTCGTTGTCAACTGTCCGCCGGGTTCCATCCCTTCGTACATTACAGGCTTCAGGTCGGCCCGGGCAGCGTATATGGCTGCCGTATATCCGGCAGGGCCGGAGCCGATTATCAAACATTTAACTTTTTCCATATTTATTATTTTATTTTTCAGATTTGTCAGTGGGGGTTGATTACTCAATAAAAGTGCCAACGGCAAAATAAATGATTTTCTTGTTACGCACCTGACAATCTGGCTGAATCCGGATACCGGTTAAATGAGATCAGTTAATGGGAAATGGGGAATTAGTTGAATCAGTTGAATCGGTTGAATCGGTTTGTTGTTCTGAAAATTGTGAACTGGAAAACAGACAGCGAAGGAATAATAACGCAATGAAATAAATCGGTCAGTCCGTCATTCATAGCGGGGACAAGTAATCCGTCGAACCATTCCTCTGGTTCCATCAATTTTCACCAATTGCTCCAACTGCGCCCAATATTCCCGGCTTCATAACGTTATTTCTCCAACAATATATTTTTACCTTTGCACGCTAATATTTATTTACCATGAAAAAACCGCAAATATCAATAACATTCATTCTTTCATTACTCATACTGGTCACGATCTTTTTAATACCTGAAAACAGCTTTGCCCAGAAAAAAAAGCAACAGCAACTGGCCAGGGAAAAGTTCGAAATGGATGCCCTGGCGCTGGCGTATTCCCGATGCAAGCTGGATTTATTGAGATACGAATCAGCGCAGAAACCTGAAAACAAAAACCTGATGAAAGAACTGGCAAATTTTGCCAGCCTCGAAGCACGCTTCAACAATCATGTCTGGATGAAATATCAAACACAGGAGGAGCGTGAGAAGATGGACAAAGAAATAAAAAATGCAAATAAAAAGTTAAGTGTTTGCATTAAGTACCAGAATATTCAGGATGCTCTTGCCCGCGAAAAAGAAAAAGCAAATTCGGCTAAAAAAGAATAAAATTTATTAACTTTGCAGCCGGAAAATTTTAAGGGTGTGGGCATCAGGAGGCTGGAATGTCACGCCCGGGGCGTGATGGTCGCAGGTTCAAGTCCTGCCACTCCGGTAAAAAGAAAACAGAGTTCATAAAAATATAAATACTTATCCGCCTACGCTGAAGCTTCGGCGGATGGAACGGGGTGTGGTGCAGTTGGCTAGCATGCTTGCATGGGGTGCAAGTGGTCGCAGGTTCGAG
>JAADID010000173.1 GCA_013151505.1 Chlorobiota bacterium
AATGTGCTGTCAGTCGTAATCAAAGACAATGGCAAAGGTTTCGACGAAGGGAAACTGAACAGGTTCGGGAACGGATTGAACAATATGAGGAACCGGATGAAAAATATAAACGGAAGCTGCCGTATCGAAAACCACAACGGCACTAGGGTTACCTTGTCGCTGCCGGTGTAATATTCCCCGAAAGGGGTACTCAAAAAACTGCAAACTACTACATTTTGTATTATCATAAACGAAGAGAAAATAACCGTTTCCATTGTGGAAATAATGAGGATATCCGCGACCTCCGCGAGGGCGGTTCGCCCATAAGCAGCGAGATTGCCAGGCGGGTGGTGCATTCCCTGCAAAATCAGGGGAAAACAACAGAAACGGTTGAATTGCTTACCGACCGTGAAACAGAAATACTTGATTTTCTCGCCAAAGGGTACCTTTACAAAGAGATTGCCGCCGAGCTCTTCATCAGCAAGGAAACCGTAAAAAAGCACATCCACAACATCTACGACAAGCTGCATGTGCAGAACCGTACCGAAGCGCTGAACAAAGCTTACCAGCGGTAATAAACTTTCCCCATCCTCTTTTCCCGCAAGTGAAATATACACCTAAAGGGTTATTGACTTCCCTTAATGTTTTGACCAATTTTGTATAAGCAATCTTGATGGAACAGTCAAAAACAGTCGATAACAATTTATTCACTAAAAACAATCTCATGAAAAATTTATTTATTATTTTATTAGTTGTTTCCTGCCTCACATCACAAGCACAGTGGCCACAGGCAGGACAGGATATTGACGGAGAAGCAGCGGGTGACTGGTCCGGCAATTCTGTAAGTTTAAGTTCAGACGGCAAGGTGGTGGCCATAGGGGCTCCTAATAATGATGGGAATGGAGACAATTCAGGTCATGTACGCGTTTATGAAAATATTGGCGGAACCTGGACACAGGTCGGACAGGATATTGACGGAGAAGCAGCGTTTGACAGATCCGGCAATTCTGTAAGTTTAAGTTCAGATGGCTCGATAGTGGCAATAGGGGCTTTCAATAATGATGGGAATGGAAACGGTTCAGGTCATGTACGGGTTTATGAAAATATCAGCGGAACCTGGACACAGGTCGGGCAGGATATTGACGGGGAAGCTGCGGGTGACTGGTCCGGAAGGTCTGTAAGTTTGAGTTCAGATGGCACGGTGGTGGCCATAGGGGCTCCCACGAATGCTGGGAATGGAACTAATTCCGGACACGTGCGGGTTTATGAAAATATCAGCGGAACCTGGACACAGGTCGGACAGGATATTGACGGAGAAGCAGCGCTTGACGGTTCCGGCGGGTCTGTAAGTTTGAGTTCAGACGGCTCGATGGTGGCCATAGGGGCTGTTAATAATGATGGGAATGGAGACAGATCAGGTCATGTACGGGTTTTTGAAAATATTGGCGGAACCTGGACACAGGTCGGGCAGGATATTGACGGAGAAGCAGCGGGTGACATATCCGGCGGGTCTGTAAGTTTAAGTTCAGACGGCTCGGTGGTGGCCATAGGGGCTGTCCGGAATGATGGGAATGGAGACAAATCAGGTCATGTACGGGTTTTTGAAAATATTAGCGGAACCTGGACACAGGTCGGGCAGGATATTGACGGGGAAGCTGCGGGTGACGAATCCGGCAACTCTGTAAGTTTAAGTTCAGACGGCACGGTGGTGGCCATAGGGGCTCACTGGAATGATGGGAATGGAGACAAATCAGGTCATGTTCGGGTTTTTGAAAATATTAGCGGAACCTGGACACAGGTCGGGCAGGATATTGACGGGGAAGCAGCGGGCGACGAATCCGGCAGTTCTGTAAGTTTGAATTCAGACGGCTCGATGGTGGCCATAGGGGCTCCTGTGAATGATGGGAATGGAGACAAGTCAGGTCATGTCAGGGTATTTTACCTCACCTGGCTTTTATCAGATTTTTCTGCCGACCCGGATACCCTGTGCGAAGGTGATTCAGTGACTTTTACCGATCTTTCTGTTTCTATCGACAGCATCATCAGTTGGCAATGGACATTTGAAGGCGGAACACCGGCCTCCTCCTCCATTCAAAATCCGGTTATTACATACAACGATGATGGTGATTACAATGTGCAACTAATAGTATCTGACGGCATCTATACAGATACCCTGCTGCAAACGGATTTTATTCATGTGGAAAGTGTCCCTGATCCCCCTGACACCCCTGACGGTCCGACAGAACTCTGCCAGGAACAATTGTATAATTATACAACTGCGGGCGTTCCTTATGCAGAAGTGTATAACTGGCAGGTGATCCCCACAGATGCCGGCACAATTACCGGAGACAGCACATCTGCTGTATTTGAGGCGTCCCAGTCGTGGACCGGGACATTTGATATCCAGGTAAATGCCGTGGGTCCTTGCGGTACAAGTCCCTGGTCGGCATCATTAACATGCGAACTGTATAATATTCCCTATTCTTTCGAGTTATCAGGCACAGGGGATGGAGGCTACTGTGAAGGTGATCCTGGTTCTGAACTAACGCTTGACGGCTCGGAAACGGGTGTGGATTATGAGCTATACCTTGACGGACAACCCACAGGGAACATCGTTGCCGGAACCGGCGATTCTATCAGCTTTGGTGTGATCAGTACGGAAGGGTATTACTCTGCAATCGGCTTTACAGATTATTGCGAAGAGTATATGCTGGAACAGGTCTATGTTCATCAATGGGATCTTCCCGGGCAGGCTGAAACACCAATGGGAAATGAAGAAACCTGCGATAATGAATCTGACGTGTACACCACTGAAGATGTGGAAGAAGCCGATTGGTACGTATGGACTCTGGATCCTGTTGAGGCCGGCGTGCTGACCCCTTCTGACGACAGCGTGACCATCACATGGAACTCCGGATTCAGTGGTAATGCTTCGCTCAGCGTTCATGGAGAAAATGACTGCGGCGCCGGCCCTGAATCAGACCCACTTATTATTGATGTAAGCCTTTCGCCTGATCCGGTAATATCAGGGCCGCAATATGTAATTCCTTTCTCGGAAGAACAATACGAAACAGAAGAAAACTCTGGAAATACTTATGAATGGGAAGTGTCGGGAGGAGATATTACCTCCGGCGGAGCAACGCATCAGGTAACAGTGTTGTGGGGCGGCCCCGGCGAGGGATCGTTAATCGTGACGGAAGAATCAGCAGAGGGATGTTCCGGTAGCACAAATCCATATCTGGTTGTCATTGATGAATCAACTTCAATTGAGAAAAATTATCCGGGAAAAGTACAGGTCTATCCCAATCCTGCAAATGAAACATTACATATCTCCTTTCATGCTGATGCGGCTGAAGACGTAGTAATCCGTATAACCACTTTAGCGGGAAAAAGTGTTTATTCGTCAAATCTCAAAGCGTCAGAAGGAGAAAATCTCTTCCGGGTCGCAACAGCAGATTTAATGGATGGAATTTATATACTAAATATGAGTAATTACAGACCGATTCGTTTGGTTATAAACCATTGAACCAATAAAACATGTGATAACCCTGATCATTACCATAAGGAAGCAGACCACCCTCAGGTTATTCGAAAATCGGAAAGCCTGAGGGTATTTGTTCATGTGGGCGCCAGGAGCACCATGACGTTGACGGGTTGATATAATACCAATTCTTAATATAAAACAGTCCAAGGGACATTTTATATTTTATCCCGGGGCCTCGGGAGTTAATGCCGCGGCTTACATGAAAATAGTTCAATCGGATATATGAGATTGGATTATATTGAATTATATTGAATGTGCATGCGGTATAACCCGAAAGGGGTACTGATAAAACTGAAAAATTACTATATTTTTGCATTATCATGAAAGGAGAGAAAATAACCGTTTCCATTGTAGAAGACATTGAGGACATCCGCGAAGCATTACGGGTACTGGTCAATGGTTCCACCGGCTTCGAATGCACTCATGTGTATGCCGATGCGGAAGAAGCGCTGGATAAAATGCCGGCAAACGATATTGATGTGGTGCTTATGGATATCAATCTCCCGGGAATGGATGGAATTGGCTGCATGAAAGCACTGAAGCCGCTTATGCCCAATACCCAGTTCATGATGTGCACCGTTTATGACGATGACGATCATATCTTCAACGCCCTGCAATCCGGTGCTTCAGGTTATATTTTAAAGCGTACTTCTCCCGCACAGATTCTGGAAGCCATCCGTGACCTCCACGAGGGGGGCTCACCCATGAGTAGTGAAATTGCCAGGCGCGTGGTCTTTTCCATGCAAAACAAGGGGAAAACATCTGAAGCGGTAGAATTGCTCACTGACCGCGAAACGGAAATACTTGATTTTCTCTCCAAAGGATACCTCTACAAAGAGATTGCCGCTGAGCTTTTCATCAGCAAGGAAACCGTAAAGAAACACATCCACAATATCTACGACAAGCTGCATGTGCAAACCCGCACCGAAGCCCTGAACAAAGCTTACCAGCGAAAATAGTCTTTCTTCCTCTCTTTCCGGAAATTAAAAATACACCGAAAGGGTTATTGACTTCCCCTCATATTATAACCAATTTTGTATGAGTATTTTTGATAGACTCCTTAATCAAAACAGCTAATGAAAATTTAATCTTTAACTAAAAAAACTATTATGAAAAAAATTATCACTTGCATTGCAATAGCGGTTATGTTATTTGCTTGCAGTAAAGAAGAAACCCCGGTTTCATCTGATCAGGAATCGTACCCGGATTCAGCACTTAAAAAGGGTGTTTTAACAGTGACAACCACTTATTATGCGCCCGACATCACATATACCACGGCTACAGCCGGGGGTGAAGTTTCCAAAAGCGGCGGTGGAAAAAAAGTGAAGGAAAGAGGCGTTTGTTACAGCACCAGTCCCGCTCCTACAACAGAAGATTCAAAAGTTGTTTCCGGTTCGGGGCCGGGTAGTTTTACATGCTATCTAACCGGGTTAACGCCATCCACCGTTTATTACATAAGGGCTTATGCCGTTAAAAAATCCCGCACCATTTATGGCAACGAGATAAGCTTTTCAACATTAATACCACCGGTGTATGGCACGGTAACCGATTATGACGGGAATGAATATGTTACCATTACGATGGGCACACAAACCTGGATGATGGAAAATCTTAAGACCACACATTACAGCAATGGCGATGAGATTCCAAATGTTAAAATTGATTCCGTGTGGAGGAATCTGAATACAGCGAATGAAAAAGGAGCCTGGTGTGATTTCAAAAACAGAGCGGCAAACGGAGCCACTTATGGTCACATGTATAACTGGTATGCAGTAACCGATTCGCGCAATCTGGCCCCGACAGGCTGGCATGTGCCCACCAAAGAAGATTGGGAAACATTACAGGCCTATCTTGGGGGAGATAACAGCCGAGCCAATTGGATACCTGTGATTGGCCGCAAACTGAAAGAGGAAGGAATTGAGCATTGGAGAGACCCGAACGTTGCCGACAATGTCAGTGGCTTTACAGCATTGCCGGGTGGCATACGTTCTGAAGATGGAACTTTTGGATTCCGCAAAAAAGCGGGAGTCTTTTGGACTTCATCATTGTATGGCCCTTATGCATATTATCGTTCGATGTATCACAAAAGCGGAACCATAGAGTATGCTGTGACGGGACGAACCCTGGATTACTATAAGTTAAGGGGATACTATGTACGCTGTGTGAAAGATTAATACAGCAGGGGTAGTTCGGCTTCGTTCGGTTTCTCAGAAATATATCGTTTACACGATTTCTCAAATGTGCTGATCATTTTAACCGGATGCTGATTTGAACTAATCCCTTCTTTAATTATTTATTCAACTGATGTGAAACGCTTTATCAGTCGATTGTAATTCTTTAAAGATATCAGGTTTAGTCGAAAAATTTTGTTTCTGTAGTATTTTGTTAATATTTAACTAATTATCATAAGTACCTTTCATTTTCGGCAAATAACCATTATCTATAACGGATTACAATCGAAGCGTAACATCTGGTTTATAACCCCAGACTCACTATTTTGCCTGATGACAATGATACGACCGGTATTTCGGGAATAGATATTTCGGTTATTTTTGAAGATTCATACGGAGTGCTTTGGTTTGGAAGAAGTTATCTTGACAAGTTGAACAGAAAGGACACCAGCTTTACTTATTATTTACCAGCCCTTCCTATTTTTCTGCCTGTTTCAAAGAGCATTTTGGAGAGACTCCCCTGGAATACGCAAAGCATTAGTTCTACCCTTCTTGTTACCGGATTTATATCAGTTGTTACAATAGTGAAAGTCGTTTCCATTCGAGGAGCATAGTTTCATTTTACACTAAATTCACTATGCCCATGAAACAATAGCTTACCACTTTAATATATTCCTGAAATCATATTCTTCCGGGTTCGGCAGATATTTTTTAGCCAGTTCGTAATCGCCGGGCTCAATGTATTGCAATCCGTTTTCAAAGACAAGTTTCTGCTTGGCGCCGTCCATGTTCACGAGCCGGGGTTTGATTTTACCGTGTTCGTCTTCCACGTCTTCAAGGTATAACGGAGAAATCTCGCCGGTGGCGCTTGCCGTGACCATACATCCGGTCCGGCCTTCATCGTAAAGCTTCTTTACGCCGTAACCCAGCAATCCGCAATAAAGCTGGTCGTAAGCCACCGGAGGCACACACCGCAGTTCGTAACCCAGTTCAACGGGGCGGCTTTTTATCTTGATGTTTAGCGCTTTAAGCTTTTGCTGAAGCAAAATGTTAAAAATATGTGCTTTGCTTACGTTACCCAGTTCGGGATGGCCATGCTCATCGTAAGTAAAGTTAATGCCTGAATTTTTAATCTCATCGTCACTCATAAAATGAAAGACCCCTTCGCTCACGACCACCACGCCGTAAGATATGCCTTCTATTTTTCTTTTGATGATGGAGGAGATGATCAGTTTGATGATCCTGTCGAAAGTCACATCCACGTTGTAAAACATTTCCGGAATAATGATCATGGGGAAATGGTTGGCGGCGCCAATCCCGAATGCAAGGTGACCAGCTTCGCGGCCCATCGCGGAAATGACAAACCAGTTGCCGCTGGTGCGGGCATCTTCATATACGGTCTGGGCTATCCTTACGCCTTCCTGTTTTGCCGACTGGTAGCCAAACGTGGGGACACCTTCCGGAAGGGGAAGGTCATTGTCAATCGTCTTCGGAACATGAATGTTTTGAATGCTCACATCATGTTCTCTTAAAAATTTCGAGATACGGTTGGCCGTGGATGCTGTGTCGTCACCGCCAATAGTAACCAGTAAACTCACATTGTTTTCGGTGAAGAATTTTGTGGAAAACTCGCTGTTTTCAGGTTTGTAGCGGCTCATTTTCAGGGCCGACCCCCCTCTTTTGTGAATGTCATCTGCAAGTTGAAAATCAATTTCCTGAAAAGCAGGATTTTCACTGAAAAGCCCTTTATATCCGTCATGGATACCGAGAACCCGGAAACCGGATTTCAGAAAAATTTTTGCGACCGAACTGATTACTGAATTGATTCCCGGCGCCGGGCCTCCCCCGCAAAGTATGGCAACTGATTCTTTCATTTTCTGTTTGTTGTTTTTTTGTTTCCGCAAAGATAGAAAATGAAGCAGAAGCAGTAGAATTAATTAATAAAAGATAACAAAATGACAGGATTCCGGATGAAAATAAACTTTGAAAAGTTAAATTCAGTTTAAACTTTTTTTGGACAATACAATATTAGTATCTTTGCATAGAATTGTTTTAAAGAATACCGGGTTACTTTCCCTGTTTAACAATTTCCAAGTGATAGTATTAATTTTAAATTTCAAAAGAATGAGAAAAAGATTTACCTCTTTTCTGCTGGTATTGGTTCTGATGATGGGCGCAAGTGTTTTTGCCCAGACAGAAACCAATGTGGAAGCGTTGCTAAAACTGTCTGAAGAATTTACGGCACAGTGGGAAGCTAACGCCAAAAAAGTTCAACAGTATGCCAAAGACCACAATCTACCTGTCAGGGTCGAGCTGGAAAATGGCAAGGTGATGGAAATGGTGGATGTTCAGGATGGTATTCCCATGTATTACATCACTGACAACCTCGGCGCAGCCCACACCACGCGTGCGGCAGAGCTATGGCCGGGCGGTTCATCGGGCTTGAACCTGACCGGTGAAGGATATGATCAACTGGGTGAATGGGATGCGGGCGCGGTACGTGTTACACATCAGGAATTCACTGATCAGGGTGCTTCACGGGTAACCCAGATGGACGGAAATTATGCGACTAATTTTCATTCGACACACGTTGCAGGAACACTGGTTGCTGCCGGTGTGGTTGGAGCTGCCAAAGGGATGCTTTACAGCGGCAAGCTGAAATCCTGGCAGTGGAGCAATGATTATGGAGAAATGACAGCCGCTGCTGCTGCCGGACTGGAAATATCCAACCATTCGTACGGATTCGGTACGGGATGGAACTGGACGGGCAGCCAGTGGCAATGGCTGGGAAATCCGAATATTGATCCCAATGAAGATTACAAATTCGGATTTTACGATACGTATGCCCGTCAGATGGATCAGATTGCTTACAATGCTCCCAATTATCTGATCTTCCGCTCTGCAGGTAACGACAGGGGGGAAGGCCCCGGTGATGCGGGAAACGGAAAACCCGAAAAAGATGGTGGCGATGACGGTTTCGACTGTATTTCACACAGCGCATTGGGAAAAAATGTAATGGCTGTTGGCGCAGTCAAAGAGGTGTGGAGTTATACCGGCCCGCAGGATGTGGTCATGAGCAGCTTCAGTTGCTGGGGTCCCGCCGATGACGGGCGTATTAAACCGGACATCGTGGGAAAAGGCGTAGGCGTCTATTCTACAATGAATGGCAGCGATACAGACTATGGCACGCTGCAGGGAACTTCAATGTCTTCACCTAATGTTGCCGGTTCGGCAGCCCTGTTGCAATATCATTATCAAAATCTGAATAACGGTGATGTGATGCGTTCGGCAACCTTAAAAGGGTTGATCATTCACACCGCCGATGAAGCCGGCCCGGATCCGGGACCTGACTATATGTTCGGATGGGGCCTGATGAACGACAAAAAAGCCGCTTTGCTCATATCGGACGACCAGGGACAAAATTCAATAGATGAGCTTGTTTTACAGGACGGAGACAACTATACCCGTGTGGTAAATGTTCCGGAAGGCATGCCCGAACTCAGGGTAACCATCTGCTGGACAGACCCGCCGGGGACATCCCCTACACCGTCACTTAACCCGCGTGACCCCATGCTGGTTAACGATCTTGATTTAAGGGTATCGGATGAAAACAGCAATGTTTATTTTCCTTATAAACTTGATCCTGACAACCCGTCGGCAGCAGCAACTAACGATTCTGAAAATGATGTGGACAATGTGGAAGTGGTGGTTATCAATAATCCGACACCGGGTGATTATACCATTTACATTGACCATGACGGAACATTGAGCGGCGGTCAGCAGGCCTTTTCACTGATTATTTCAGGCATTGATGAATATACGGTTATTCCCGAGTGTTCCATTGCACTGGATACCCCCGGAGACGGCGCTGTTGACATATTGCTGAATGAGTGGATTTCGTGGGAGCCAGCATTATTTGCTACTTCCTATGATGTTTATTTCGGAACAGACGGAGGCGGCACGCAAACACCTACCAATGTGTACAACGGCGAAACAATAACGGATAACGGCTTTGTATATTACATGGAGCCCAGCACGACTTATTATTTGCAGATCGTCCCCCGGAACAGCCAGGGAACAGCAAACGGCTGCAATACAATCTGGTCGTTTACAACCATGGATGCCATTACAGAGTATCCTTATTCGGAAGATTTCAAAGATGCAGAGGTTCCTGATGCGCCCTTCGGCTGGCAGTCTATTGACAATTCGGAGGCCACATGGATAAGTACGGATCAAATGGGGCATCAGGACAACGCATCCATGCTTTGCGTTAATCCTGATATTGTTCCGACCGATTACGATAACTGGCTCATTACTCCTCCTTTCTACATGGAAGCCGGAAAAGAATACAACGTATCTTATTTTTATAAAGTTCTGTTTGGAGGGACTCCCGAATCATTCAGCAGTTACTGGGGGACAACACCGTTTACGGAAGACCTGACCAATACAATTTATGAGGATACGGCATACAGCAGTACGACATGGTTTCAGGCCAACGGAATCATTACACCCAATGTTGACGGCGTAATATTTATCGGGTTCCACGCGGCAAGCACACAGGGATACGGGATTTTCCTCGACGATGTTGAGGTGGAAAACTGGGGCCTTGTTGGCATTGGCGATGAGCGGTCGGCTGATGAGCCCAGCATCTATTCTTATGATAGAAAGATAGTTATTTCTGCAGGACAGGAATGGACCGGCGCAAATATTTCAGTCACAAACCTGATGGGACAAGTTGTTTATCGCAGTACATTCGGCGGAAATCGTACCATCAGCCTGAATGATAATGTAAATCAGGGGGTATATGTGGTTAAACTGGAATCCAAAGACAACATGGTTGTCAAAAAAGTAATGATCAGATAATACGGGTATTTGGATCAAAAAGGAGTAGATACCCGAATGATGTGAGAATTACATAAAGGAATTGATTGAATTATTCCGGGGCTGTCTAAAAAGTCCTCTGTGCTTCATCGTGTCTCCTTTGCATATCTATGTGAAATAAATGTAATAAACTGTTACACAGAGGTTCACGGACCTGCCCGCCACTTCGCTTTGGCTGGCGGGGAAGTCACAGAGTACCACAAAGATTTTATTATATCAAAAGATTTGTGAAAAATGACTTTTTAGACAGCCTCTTTCTTCCACTACGTTAAATCCCGGGAACTTATGTTCCTAACTAAAATATTCCATCCCGATGGGATGACCGGTGGGTTGTGAAACATAATTCTGATAACTCAACTGACATTTTACCTGCTTTAGCCCGCCAAAACGACCTCTTGTGCCGGTGTTCCGCTTAAAGTATTGAATAGATGGAATAAAATAAAAACATTTGAATATTAAAAACTGCCGCAGGCAGGAAATTATATTGCCAGGGACGTAAGTCCCTGGAATTGTTTAAGTTAAAAGAATAGTTCCGTAGAAACGACAGAAGATGAAACCGGATATGAATTGATGAGGGCCCTTCAGCACAATAAAAAGGGAACCAGGTATTCTTTTGGATTTTACAAAGGTGAAGGTTTTTAACTTGGATAACGTCAATTAACGCACAAGCATCTGAATCGTGTGGCGGCTGCGTTGTTCAAGAAAGATCTTTTTACCGGCGGTGAGTTCGTTTACGAGCTCACCGTTATAGTATCTGATGGTTATCAGTTGCAGCCCTGAGTTGTATTTCAGGAAAAATTCTTCTTTCAGTTCATTGATCAGCGCCTCTAATTTTTCGGGTTCATCGTTAAAACAAACCGAAAAGCTGACTGCCGAGTTTTGCATCATATTGATGTGAATCTTATGCTTGCTGAATGTTTCGAAAATACGCGTCAGGTTTTCTTCGGCAATAAATGCCAGTTGTCGCGAGCCGATACTTAAAAGAGCCTGGTTGTCTTTTAAAATAATTTTCGGTAACCGGTCGTCGAATGAGGTGTCGTCACTTATCAGTGTAAAACTGGAAGGGTCATGAAAAGAGCAGACATACAAAGGGATGTTTTTATGCTGTGCCGGCTGGATGGTACGCGGATGGATAACCGAAGCGCCGAAAAACGCCAGTTCGATGGCTTCATGGTATGATATCCTGTCTAATTTACGGCAATCATCGAAACGCGCCGGGTCGGCATTCATGATTCCCGGAACATCTTTCCATATAGTAATTTCGTCGGCATCAATGATGTTGGCGATCAGCGCTGCCGTAAAGTCGGAACCTTCGCGTCCCAGCGTTGTTGTATTCCCATCTTTGTCGGCTCCGATAAACCCCTGGGTAAGCACGATCTCACCCTTCTCCAGAAGCGGTATCAAACGGTCCGAAACAGTCTGACGGGTAAATTTCCAGTCAATGGAGGCGGAGGTGAAATTGCTGTCGGTTACTATGATCGCCCGGGCGTCAACAAAGCGCGAAGGAATATTGTTTTCTTTGAAGAAAGCGTTGACGATTATGGCGCTGAACATTTCCCCGAAGCTGACGACCTGGTCGTAGGCTTCATACCTGTTTTCAAAGGTTTTGTTCAGGATCTGGTTCAATTCCTCAAAGGTGTTGTTTAATTCATCAAACACCCCGTGGCGGGCATTGCCGAACAACGACTCGGCAATTTCGAAGTGGAGGCGTCTGATCCGGATGAATATTTTTTCAATTCCGGTTTTGTCATTCGCCAAAAGGGATTTTAACAAAAGTTCCAGTGCGTTGGTCGTTTTGCCGAGTGCGGAAACAACCACGACAAGCTGTGTGCCCGGAAAGTCAGAAACCAGACCGGCCACCCTCCTGATCCCCCCGGCATCTTTCATCAATGCGCCGCCGAATTTGAAAACTTTTGTCATCGTTTTATTTGGATTAACGGTAGTTTTTAGACAATCAGTGTGTTTAAAATGTTAATTTTATGATTAAGAAATAATTTTATAAACCTGAACAAATGAATTACAATTGTTTTGCTAAAAATAACTCAAAAATTTTCTTTGATCAACCCTTTCCTGAATGCTGCCAGCAACATGGTCAGGTCGTCTATTTGTAACTGAATTTCTTTACCCACATCGGTATCTTTCACTCTCTTACGTGTGGCATCTTTTTCAATGATCATTCTTTTGGAGATGATGTCTTTTCCTTCCGCAATGGCTTTTTGTGCCGACTCAAACTGCTGGTGTTCCACAAGTACAAGCCCGTAAGAATTATAAATCAGAGTATAGCCGGCAACTCCCGTTACTTTTTGATAGGGTTTCGACATGCCGCCGTCAATGACAAACAGCTTTCCGTTGGCTTTCACCGGGCTTTCCCCTTTTTTAACTTTGACCGGCACATGTCCGTTGATGATGTGTGAAGTCCCGGGATTGAGCCCGAACTCTGTCAGAATCTTATCACAGTATTCCTCGTTGTTATAAGCCAGTTTATAATAAGCGTTTGATTCTTCTTTATGAGGTTCCTTTTCTGCAATGAATTGTCTTTCAAACGTCGCCATTTTCTTTTTCCCGAACAGCGGCGAAACCGGCCCGCACCAAAGGTACCAGGTATAATCCAGGCTTGAATCGTCGCTTTTGTGATCGTACCGGTTGAAATATCCTTTGCGGGCTACCCTTTCCAGGTTGTCAAATAATTCTTTGCCGGCATATTTTTTGCCTTCCACATCCAACGGCTGAAAGTTGCCGTCATCATCCATCGGGATACATCCGTGGTAAAGCAGGTTGGAATTATAGGCAAGATACATGCTGCCGTTTGAATACAGGAAATCAATATGTTTCTGCAAACGCTGGCTGTTGATAAAGTTTCGCTTCAGCTTGTCCATCACTTCCTGTTCTTCGTCCGACAAGGCAAAAGGATTGGCCGGGTCAACGGTTGGGAAGTTCTTGTCTAACAATTCGTATTCTTTATCCCCGACCATTACGGTTCCTTTTTTAAAATCTATTTTGTCTAACAGCAAACGGTCATCCATATTAAATTGCGGATTCCGTGCAATGATCTGTGATTCGAGCTTAAACTGAATGATCGTTATGGCCTTATGCATCTTCCTGACCAGTTCGTAATTTGAGCCGTCGGCCTCGGCTTTGGTTTGAAAATAATCACACGGGTCATTGCCATATTGGTTCATGGCAAAGGTCGCCAGTGGCAGAAGGGTTATGCCGTAGCCGTTTTCCAGGGTTTCAAGGTTTGCATAACGCAATGATATCCTGATTACATTGGCGATCAGCGCCAGGCTGCCCGAGGCGGCGCCCATCCACACAATATCGTGGTTGCCCCACTGGATGTCAACCGAATGATAGTTGAGGATCCGGTCCATGACTTTCTCGGCAAAAGGCCCGCGGTCGAAAATGTCGCCGATAATGTGGAGGCGGTCAATCAGCAACCGCTGGATAAATTTGCTCAGCGCAATAACGAATGCTTCACCCCGGTTGATCTGTATGATGGTATTGATGATGCTGTCGTAATATTCTTCTTTGTTTTCGCCGGTTTCGTTCAGCAACTCATCAATGATGTAGGCAAAGTTTTTCGGCATGGCTTTCCTGACCTTGGAACGCGTGTATTTGGAAGCGGCTGCCCGGGCCACCATGCTCAGCCTTTGCAGGGTTATGGCGTACCATTCCTGGGGATCATCCTCGTCATGCAGGATCATGCCCAGTTTTTCTTTGGGATAATAGATCAGGGTAGCCAGCATGTCTTTTTCTTTTTTTCGAAGTGATTTTCCGAAAACATCGTCAATTTTGCGTTTGACCACACCTGATGCGTTGGCAAGCACATGATTGAAGGTTTCTGTTTCTCCGTGGATATCCGACAGGAAATGTTCGGTTCCTTTCGGGAGGTTCAGTATGGCCGACAGGTTGATGATCTCGGTACTTGCGCTTTGTACGTTCGGGAATTTTTCAGACAGGAGCTGAAGGTATTTGAGTTGCTCTTTTAAAGCTGTAGATGAGTATTCTTTTTGAAGTCTGTCGTTCATAGATTGAAAATTTGCGCAAAGGTACAAATATGAGTTGTTCGGGATGATTATTTTTTGACCCGGCGGGTGGCCTTGCACCCGCCGGATCGAAATGAAAAACAGTCCTTGTCCTCGTTTGCACCTCTCCAGCTACCTCCGTTGGTGTCCCCACCAACGGGAATGCCACATTGAAGACAGACACTTTTTATCTATACAAAACCTTCTTTCCGACCCGGGTGCAAGGCTACCAGGTCGAAATGAAAAACATATACTTGTTTTGCATTTTAAATGTGTGGAATAATACATCCTCGTTACAACCATAAATCCGAATGTGTTTTTTGTTTGCCGCGGATGACACGGATTTACACGAATTTTGCTTCACCCGTTCGGTTCGGATGAAGCTTTTCATTCGCTACAATCCGGAATATTTGCGCATCAGCGGCTTTTTATTTTTCAGTCATTCGGATTTTAGATGCAAACGAGGATGAAGGGTGGGAGGACGAGTAATCTTAGGGTTTGATCAGGAATCCCGACCCGGCGGGAATAAAACTACCCTCCGGGTCAGAGGACTCTCCCCTGCTTTAAGCGTCCCGCTTAAAGTATTCGTACATTCGTAGCCAATCATTTCTTTTTTTGTTTTTCCTTTGCATGACTTTTGTAATGCCAATTCTTTGGAGAACAGTTTTAATCGTATATCTGAAAGTTGAACCCGGAGAAATTAATATCATTTTTCAAAGCACATCCGCAGGTGTTGCTGCTTCAGGAAATGACGGAAGAAGGCAACCGTCATATTCACCTGAAGGGAACAGTGGGAAGCGGAGCGGCACTGGTATTGGCCGGATTGTTTGACAGACCCGGGAAACAGCAGCATCTCATCGTTCTCGGCGGGAAAGAGCAGGCTGCTTATTTTTACAATGACCTGGAAAACCTTTTCGATGAGGCGG
>JAADID010000339.1:0-14825 GCA_013151505.1 Chlorobiota bacterium
CTTCGGAAATGTTTTCATATTCAACTTGTAAAACCTTTTTACAGGAATATCCGCAAAGAACTTGTTAAAATGCCCAAAATATATTTTAATGATCTGGGGTTCAGAAATACACTTTTAAATCAGTTTATCCCTCTGCCACAGAGAACAGACAAGGGAATGTTAATTGAGAAAGAAATCTATTGTTCTTTCCACGCTACTTTCATAGCTTTATTATTTTTATTGATTGCGTTCTGCCACCGGTTTTTAACAGACAGTAATAAACCCCGGACGGAAGGTTACCGGGATTCCATGTTGACTTATATTTTCCTTGTGGCAGGTATTCATCCACAATTACCTGAATTTGTTTGCCAAGATGATCGTAAACAGACAACCGGATGTGTCCGGGGTTTTTCAACTCATATTCGATGGTTGTACTTGAGGTGAAAGGGACAGGAAATGCAGTTATCAAAGAACTCCCGGTTGAAACCAATTCATTAACTGACACAACCAGGACCTCGTCGGCGCCAATATCGGGTTTTGTGTTTTCAAAAGGCCTTTTATCCCCGTCAATATCAAAATCAGGACTTTTATACCATTTATCATTTATTTGTACTGCAGAAACGCCTTTATTTAGAAGAGTGCTGGGAGCATCCAGGTGATATCCGTCTTCCATAAAAACGGGTTCAACATCCAAGTTGCCTTTACCGGGCCATCCCGTTTCAACATCAGAATACCTGACTTCTAAATTGCTGTTCTCCACATATATTGACGAGTTCTGCGGAGATGTATTGCCCCAGACTATAGAATTGAATAACACGGCATCAGAAGCAATTACATACAAGCCTCCGCCGACGTCTGCGGCATCATTTCCTGTTATGGTGTTGTTAATTACAGGGGAAACTTTATTGCTAAATTTACTCCAGACATATACTCCGCCACCAAAGTTAGCTTTATTATTTTGAATGACATTGTTTTGTAGTGTTACTTCGCCAAAAACAACAGCCAGGCCGCCTCCATAAGAAGTCCCTTCGGAGAAATAATTATTTTTAATGATGTTACTTTCAAGGATCAGATCGGAAGAATTTTTTTCCAGGTAAAGCCCCATGCCATAAGACAAATTTTTTGAACTGATACTATTATGAATGATTTCATTATTTTTTATGACCCCATAATAACCGGTAACGATCACCCCTCCGCCAAACTCTTTTTCAGTTTTATCTTCCTGAGTAAGCGCCGAATTGTTTTGTATCAGATTATTTGCAATATAGATTTCTTTAAGATCAGAGCTATAGAAATTACCGGCACATACGAGGCCACCCCCGAATCCGTTTTTATTGGACTGACACGTATTGGAGATAATTTGGTTATCCGTGATCCGGGCTCTTCCAAATACATTTACACCCCCGCCTCTTGCATAGTTTAATCCGTTATTTTGGTTGTGCTGGATTTTATTATGGGTAATTACCGCCCAACTTTTATCAACATGGTCACATTCAATGGCGCCCCCAAATCCGGAAGCTGTTGTAGTTAAAGTGTTATATTCAATGTAGTTATAAGTGATTTTGCATCCGGCAGGATAACAAAAAATCCCTCCGCCCGCACGGGCATTGAACGCCGGTACAAATGTGCCTGTCCCTCCTGTTATGGTAAACCCACACAAAACAGAGGTAGTATCTTCTCCCGAATTAAAAGTAACCACGGATCCAAGGTCCGGGTTGGAAGGCTGACTGCCATCAATGATCGTATTTGGAATATGGCCAATGTCTTTATCCATAATGTATTGGCTTGCCACGTGAATAGCCTTGCCATTGAAGTTAATGTTTTCCAGGTAAGTGCCTTCGGCCACAAGGACAGTATCGCCGTCAGATGCAGCATCAATGCCTGCCTGTATTGTGGGCTGATCACCGGGGACATTAATAATTTTGGCTGTTGCCAGATAAACTGTAAATAAAATTGCGGATAATAAGGTTAATTTTTTCATAGTATGAAGTTTTAGGTTATTGTTGGCGCACGAAACCGGTTACTTTCCGAGGTTGGAACAATGTGATTTTTGGTTATCTGTATTCTTTGATGATCGTTCTTTTGTTATTTAACGTATCCGGCTGACGGAAGATTACGCTTTAAACCTGATCATTTTTATTCCGAGTTTCGGTTGGTAAAAGGAAACTTCCGGCAAGATAATAATAAAAACTGGATAAATGCTGAATTTATGTTGAATTAATTTTTGCTCATGTAATAATCTACTTTGTTTTTTTCGGATATTTTTCATTTTATAAAAGATAATTATCGTTTTACATTGGCTTTGCCCCGACATTTTGTAAGATTAATATGTTGTTTGCCCTGACTTTTTGTACTTTTTTCTTAATCTTTGCCTTGACTTTTTGTAAAATATGTGTTACTTTCGCCTTGACATTTTTAAGCATATACTTTGTGGAATGAGAAGACTAATTGAAAATCAGCTGAATAACTGGAAACAAAAGCCCTCCGGGAAATCGCTATTGATTCGGGGTGCAAGGCAGGTTGGAAAAACGTATTCGATACGGAACCTCGGCAAAAGTTTTAAGTACTTTCTTGAAGTGAATTTTGAGCTTGAAAGTGAGGTTCACAAATTCTTTCAATCGGACCTTGATCCGGATGTTATCTGCACCAACTTATCTGCTTATTACAACATTCCGGTAAAAGACGGTGAGACGTTGTTGTTTCTGGATGAAATACAGGCATGTCCGCCGGCAATTACCTCGTTGTGGTCATTTCATGAGAAGCGTCCGGGATTGCATGTCGCGGCTGCCGGTTCTTTATTGGAATTTACCATCAAAGATTTGCCATCATTCGGTTTGGGGCGAATAGAATCCCTGTATATGTACCCGCTTTCATTTGATGAGTTTTTACTGGCGCTGGGTCAGGATGCGCTTTTTGAGGTTAAGCAACAAGCTTCGCCATCCAATCCTTTAAACCCCGCTTTGCACAACAAACTGGTGAATATTCTGAAACAGTTCCTGCTTACCGGCGGGCTGCCGGAAGCCGTGAAAACCTTTGTGGAAACCAGTGATTTGCAAGAAGTGCAAGTGGTACTTGATCAGTTAATTACAGGCCTTGAAGATGATTTCTCAAAATACAAAAAACATGTTCCGGTTTCACGAATAAGAGAAGTTTTTAACTCGATCGTATATCAATCCGGGAATAAGTTCATACTGTCCAAAGCAACACTTTCGGCCAATCACAAGCAAATCAATGAAACTTTGCAATTGCTTGAAATGGCGGGGTTGGCTTACAAAGTACACCATACTTCGGCAAACGGTTTGCCGCTGGGAGCGGCTGTCAGCCCGAACAAATTCAAGGTGATCTTATTCGACCACGGTATTTTTCAACGAATACTTGGGCTAAACCTTTCAGAACATTTGCTTGCAGATGATTTTTCTACAATCAACAAAGGGAATCTTACAGAGCAGTATGTTGGCATGGAATTCGTAAAAAACTTTTCACCCTACGGCAAACCGCGATTGTATTACTGGCATCGCGAAAAACGCGGCAGCAATGCAGAAGTGGATTATCTGCTACAACTGAATACAAACATCATACCCGTTGAAGTTAAATCAGGAACCCAGGGGAAAATGCAGAGCCTATATTTGTTCATGAAAGAAAAGAATATTCCGGCCGGGATCAGAATATCGCTTGAGAACTTCAGTCATTACAACAGTATTCATGTATTTCCTTTGTACGGCGTGGAAAACATTTTTAATCACTTTACTTAAATCACAACAATTCTCTACATTTGTCTCATGCAATTGTTCCACCGTCATTTTGGTGAAAAAGGCGATCAACCCGTGATCATCCTTCACGGAATTTTCGGAATATCCGATAACTGGGTTACTTACGGAAAACGTCTGGCAGCAGAAGGTTTTGAGGTTTTTATCCCCGACCAGCGCAACCACGGCCAGTCGCCGCACAGCGATGTGTTCAATTACCTGGCCTTGACCGATGACCTTTTCGATTTCATTGATGAACACGAGATTGAAGACCCCATCCTGCTGGGGCATTCGATGGGAGGGAAAGTGGCCATGCGGTTTGCATTGGAGAACCCCTTATTTGTGAGTAAACTGATCGTCGTGGATATCACACTGAAAGCTTACGGCCCGCGCAGGCAACACAGAATGATCATTGAGGCCATGCAATCCATTGACCTTTCAAAAGTGAAAAACAGACAGGAAGCGGATGACTTGCTGGCCCCAAGAATACCCGAACTCCGCATCCGGCAGTTTATTATGAAAAACCTCCATCGTGTGGAAAAAGACCGCTTTGAATGGCGCATCAATATCAAAGGAATAGCCGAAAACATGGATCAGTTGTTTGACGGAATTGACACCATCAGCAAGTTTGAAAAACCCACTCTGTTTGTCAAAGGCGGGGCTTCCGATTACATCCTCCTGGAGGATTACGACCAGATCAGGTACAATTTTCCCAATGCCGAGATCGTTACCATTGCCGGGACTTCCCACTGGGTACATGTGGAATCGCCCGAAGTGTTTTACCAGTTGACCATGGGCTTTGCCACAGGCAATCCCACATGGTACGAAAAAGCCAAAGATGAAATTGAAGAAAATGTACGCCGCAGAAAAGCTTGACCGGATCACGGAAATAGCCCGTGAAAATCAATTTGATACCATTTTGTCACAGGTAGCTTCGTTACGAACCATGCTGGAGGAAAATGATTACGTGGAGGTGGTTGTCCTGGGCCAGTTCAAAGCCGGAAAGAGTTCGCTGATCAACAGTTTCCTGAAAAAACCCGTTTTGCCGGTGGGTGTGTTACCCGTCACCGCCGTGATCACCCGCCTGTTTTACGGCAATGAAAAAAAGGCATGGGTTGAGAAGCTGAATGGGAAGCGCGCCGCGATATCCGTCGGTCAACTGGGTGAATACATCACCGAAAAGAACAATCCGGAAAACAAAAAACAGGTGTTTCGCATTGATATCAGCTTACCTGAACTGAAAGCTTTTGAAAAACTCCGCTTTATTGACACGCCGGGGCTGGGAAGCGTTTTTGCCCACAATACGGAAGTGACCAAAAACTGGTATAAAAATATCGGCGCCGCTATCGTGGTGGTCAGCGCTACGCAACCCCTGTCGGAAAACGATATCGAGCTGATCCGGGCGGCTGTCGAACAAAGCCCCGAAGTTTACCTGATCGTCAGCAAGACCGACCTTATGAATGACGGGGAACTGAAAGACATTCTCACTTTTATCAAAGAAAGAACAAAAGAGGTTTTCAATAAAGAGTTCCGGGTTTTCCCTTATTCCTCGATGGTCTCCGACGGTGATCACAAAAAACAGATCATTAAAGGAATATTTAAAAAGCTGTCAGAACAGGCCCCGGAAACGAACCGGCGTATTGTTGACCACAAACTCCGGTATTTGACAAAGCTGACCCGTAGTTACCTGGAGATCAGGCTTAACCTGCAAAATAAAAAAGAAGAAGAGCGAAAGGAATTAAAAGACAAGATCATTGACCAGCAACTCAAACTGGGTTACGTGAAAAAAGAACTGGCTTACATCACCGAAAATTATAAAACCACCACACGAACAAAACTGGAAGACGAGCTTACAGCGAAATATCATCAAGGCCTGAACAAGAAATTGTCAGGACAATTGGCTGTTAACTATGAGGAGTGGAAAGGGAATCTCAGCAAAGTTACCGGTGAGTATGAAGCATGGATACGGGAGGCGATGGCAACAGCCATGAAGAATGTGGAAAACAGCGAACGGGATTTTATGCAGGGTTATCTCGATGAAGTGCGGGAACATTTCAATAATTACCTGTCCGGGTTTAGGGAAAGGCTGAACCAGAACCTGCAAAAAGCCATAGGCGTGAGCATACCGGAAGATGACTTTGAAATCGAAGTTAAAACCATGGAAAAGGCCAATATTTCGGTTTCGTGGGCTTTTGAAAGCCACATTGACCTGTTGTGGTTTCTCATTCCCATGTCGCTGTTCAGGGAAACTTTCCGGAAATATTTTCTCAAACAGATACCTTTTGAAGTGGAAAAAAACCTGCGGCGGCTGGTTTCGTTGCTTACAAATAATCTGAATAACCAGATTGATGAACTGCACCAGCAATCGTTAAATTACATCACTTCCGAACTGGATAAAATAAGGGATGTGCTGGATGCGCCTGTCTCCGGGAGCGATGATGTCAGGGAACAGATGAAGCTGCTGAAGAGTTGAGGAGTTATATGTTGAGGGGTAAGGAGTTAAGAGGAAAAACGTTAGGTGTTGGAGTCACATCCCGCAACCCGTAACAGTTTAAAGTCTGAAGTTTAAAGTTTAAAGTCAGGGGTTCGCCCCGTTACCCGAGCCATGTACTCCGCACCACTTTCCAATTTCAGGTTTCTAATTTCCAATTTCAGATTTCAACTCTCAACTTTCCTCTTCCCCGTACGTTCGTTTATAAACACGTTTGGAAATGACAATGCTGAATTCATAAAGTAAAACCAGCGGAACGACCACCAACACCTGGCTGAACATATCCGGAGGCGTGATGATGGCGGCAAGGATCAGCAGGATGACGAACATGTATTTCCTGTTTTTTTTCAGAAAATCAGGCGTAAGCACGCCGATCTTTGTCAGGAAATAAACCAGGATAGGTAATTCGAAAACCAGGCCCACCGCAAATGTCAGTGAAACCACTGTGCTGATGTATGAATTCAGGGATATCTGGTTGTGGACCGATTCACTCACCTGGTAAGTACCCAGAAAATTTACGGTTAACGGTACGATCATAAAATAGCTGAAGACAATACCGATTGCGAACAGCAATGTGGAAATAAAGATCCCTCCCCGGGAATATTTCTTTTCGTTATCATGCAGCGCCGGCCTGACAAAACGCCAGATTTCCCAAAGTATATATGGAAAAGCGGCGATGAACCCGGCAACCAGTGAAATATACATGTGCGTGAGAAATTGCCCCGACATGTTGATGTTGATAATATCCAGGTTGATATCGCTAATACACAATGCATTCAAAGAGAGCTTGTGAGAAATCTTGCATAAAACCTCATTGGTGAAAAATCCCGGTTTACTGGGAGCCAGGATAATGACATCAAAGATGATTTTCCTGTTCAGGAAAGCGACGATAGCGAGGATCACTATAGCAATGACTGAACGAATAATGGTCATCCGCAACTCTTCCATGTGATCCCAAAAGGACATCACCTTTTCGGTTTCTTCTTCGGGATTCTTTTTTGTTGTTATTCTTTCTGCCATCTTACGGGGGAAAAGGCAAAAATAAAAAAAAGCCCCTTGCTAATGAAGGGACTTCTTTTAAATAAAACACAATAAACAATTAAGTAAAAATAATCTGTGTCCCCGGACCGTCGCACATGGCATAAAGGTCACCCACAGTGATTATATCTTTTACCGTTTCGTGAAAATCTTCTTTTTTGAGTTTAAACATATCAGCAGCCAGTTTGCAGGCAAAGATTTCGCCGCCGCCGGCTTCAATCAGTTCAAGAAACTCATCAACCGGAGGCATGTCCAGTTTTTCCATTTCCTTTTTCATCATTTTGGTCACACCGGTTTCCACACCCGGCAAAGCGCCTAATAAAGTTGGAAATGGTAATCCGCCAGGCATCCGCATGCCGGGGTTCCCGACAGTAGCCGTATGTAACTTATTCATGGTTTTTTTGGTAATGGCATCCAGGCCAAAGAATGTGAAAAACACCTTGGTTTCGATACCTTCCATCACAGCGCCATTAGCCATGACAAGGGCTGCATATACGTCTTCAAGCGCTGCTTTCGAACAAATGATCATTACCTTTTGTAAAGGGACTTTTTCGTTATTTTCCATTTTTTGGTTTTTTTAAAACGTTATATACAAGATTCCGGTTTGCGTACACCGGCAATTTTTGTCGCTTTTTTTAGTGGTGCACCGGGAAACAGCTTGTAGAATGTTTTGGCATCCACAACTCCCGATTTGTTGATACCGCGAATGGTCAGCGTTTCGCCGCTGGCTACCTTGTTACGAATATATTCAAGCACTTTAAAGTGCTCATCTGTCAGTTCAATCCCTTCTTCCTTTGCAATTTCTTTTGCTACCTCTTCTGTCCATTGGCCGGAATCAATCATGTAGCCTTCTTCGTTAACTTCAATATTAACTCCTGCTATTGTTTTTGTTGTCATAACTTAAATTTTTAATGATTAATAAAATAGAATATTCAGATTATCAAATCTTTACAGTTTTTTCAAATGAGCTCTTTGATCGGCTTCCCTCGCTATGTTTCTAAGGAAAGTGATCATAAAGCCAAGCGCACGACGCATTTCTTTCGAATTCATTGCCTTAATTGCTTTGAACAATGTGTATTCAGGCACACCCCGTACATCAATACTCTTGTAAACAACCAATCCACTGTTCATTGCTTTCAGCATTTCAGGTTGCGTAAGGTTTTTAACTGTCTCCAAAATGGAAACCGCATTATCAGCCAACGCCTTAACATCATCTACAGAGAAGTGAGTTACGATATTGTCGAGTATTTTCGTCGCTTCACGCATAAAGTCGAAATAACCTTTTTGCTCATACTCGTGCATAATATTTATAGCGTCGAGGCCCATCTGATGTAATACCGGTGTCAGATCTTTGATCATATCATTCATGCTTTCCAGCATTTCAAATGTTTCGTTCAAAGTATCCACATTGCGGATCAGTTTCAGCATAAATTGCTTGACCTGTTCGCCATCAAGTTCCACGCCGGCATTTTCAAGTTCGGTTACTGTGGATTTAAACACATCATTCCCCACAATGGTCAGATCGGCGGTGAGGTCTTCCAACGACTGGCGGGTTTCGCGTTGCGCCATAACTTCTTCAAGAACGATATCGAGTTTCCGGTTGATCTCATTGATCTGTTCCTGCATATTATCTTTTGCCATAACTGTCATATTTTTTTAATGAATGCATCAGGGATTCAGTTTATAATTTCTTTCCGGCCATTTGCATTTCCGAGTCAATGGGCAGTTCTTTGCCTTTAAGCAAAATATGCCAGTAAATCCAACGGAACATAACTTTACCGTAATGGTTCATCCGTGATACTTTCAGCAAACCGAACGGGCCAAGACCCGGGAACGGGAATGAACCCGGAAGGGGCTCGGTATCGTAATTGAAATCTATCAGGGTTCCTTTTCCGTATCCGGTTTCAATATAACAATTGGCATGTCCGTCGAAGCTGGCGGTGTAAGGCCTGCCTTCGATGGAACACATCAGGTTTTCTTCGAGGATATCGGCGGCAAAGTGTGCTACAGAACCCGCCTTGGAGGTAGGTATGTTGGCTGCATCGCCGATGACGAATATATTCTCATATTTCTCTGATTGCAAAGTATGTTTGTCGGTGGGCACATAATTCATGTCATCACCCATACCGCTACGGCTGATCAGTTCGTCACCCATGTTGGGCGGGATAGTCACCAGGCAATCAAAAGGTACTTCCGTTCCGCCGTAGTCCACGATCTTTTTCTCATCGTTGTTGACCTCCATGATGGCAAAATCGGGAATCAGCTTGATATTTTTTTCTTCTAACAGTTCGCCCAGCATTTTGGTTGCACGGGGTTTGGTGAAGGCTCCCGGCATGGGCGTAACATAGGTGATGTTCACCTTGTCGCGCATACCGCGTTCTGTAAAGAATGCATCCGCATAAAAAACAAACTCAAGTGGCGCTACCGGACATTTATAAGGCAATTCCGATATGTTTACAACCAAATCACCGCCTTTCCAGGTTTTGAAATGGTCAGCTAGGGCAGAGGCTCCCTCAACAGTATAAAAATCAAAAATCTCTTTATACCATAATTTATCTTTCAATCCGTCCACTTCCTCCGGGGCCGTTTTGCAACCGGTGGCGATGATGAGATAATCATATTTCAATACCACACCATCCTCAAGCAACACATTGTTTTGTTCCGGCTGTATTTTGTCAATTTTGGAATAAATCACATTGACACCGACCGGAAAAAAATCACTTTTGGGTTTTATTACATCGTCTTTGGTATATATCCCGAAAGGAATAAAAAGAAAACCTGGCTGATAATAATGGGTCTTGAACTGGTCAACGATCGTAATCTCCCATTCGTCACGTTCCAGATGTTTTCTCATCTTGTTGGCCATCATGGTTCCTGCTGTTCCGGCACCGAGAATCAATAACTTTTTCATAAACTTTAATTTGTTTTAAAAGTAAAATTGTTTAATTATCAATATTTTTAAGCGCGCAAAAATATATCCACATATCTAGATATTAGAATAATTGCGTATGATATATCTCATATTTTTATACATTTACAATTTATTTATAATGAAAACAAGTAAGGACATATTAAATTGTAAGTATTGCATTTACAGGAACTTGCTTTTCGGCCAACTTGATGATAAACAATATGAGATCATCAATAATGCGCGGCAGGAGTTTGTTTTTAAGCGGGGAGAAGTGATCAGGAAAGAAGGGGAAAGGATCAATTCTTTTTTATACATGAGGAAAGGACTTGTAAAACTTTATAAGACCGACAGAAGAGGTAAAGATCAGATACTCAGTATAAACAAACCGGGAGACTTCATCAATTTGCTCAATATTTTTTCCAATTCAACGTATAAATATTCAATCGCCGCCCTGGAAGAAACCCTCGTTTGCGACGTAAAACTGGATGCCTTTATTGAAGTGGTGAAAAACAATACCGATTTTGCTCTTTCTGTCCTGAACAGGATCAGCAAAATTTCGGATGAAACCATTGACAGAAGGTTTGCCCTTGCCCAAAAACAGATCAAGGGAAGGGTAGCTAACATCCTTTTATTCCTTGCCGAGAATGTTTACCGGAATAATGAATTCAGGTTGCCGGTGACACGACGTGAGGTAGGTGAGCTGGTTTCGATGACAACGGAAAACATTATCCGGACATTTTCGGAATTCAGAAAAGACGGCATTATTGATCTGAATGGTAAAGTGATCACCATTCTCGACATCAAAAGGTTGAAAAATATTGATAAAACCGGTTAAAAACCACATCGGCTCTTTACCGGTAAAAACGCATGAAAGCATATTCCTGATTTCGGTTACTTTTGCGAAAATTTCTGTGACGGAATGAATCAAAACGGAAACAAGACAAATGTGCCGCCTGTTTGGCTTTATGCCCTGCTGACAACATTCAGGAATTTTCTGAAAAAACTTTATTTTAAAATGGTACCTCCCGGTGTGGCCGTTTTTGAAAAGGCCACGAGTATCTGGATGTCAAAAGCGCTCGGTGTGGCCTGCGAATTGAATCTTGCCGACATGATCGGAGACGGTGAAATGTCAATAGACGAACTTGCCCGTAAATCCGGCACGAACCCTGTGGCCTTGTACAGAATGATGAGGTTATTGGCCGGGGAATGTGTTTTCAGGGAAACAGGTGATCGTGTTTTTGCCAATACGCGCATGTCGAAAGCTATGATGGAGGGGGATAACAGCATAAAGCAAATAATTATGCAGCATGTGAGCGAAGTTAATTTTGACCTGGCAAATGTGATGGAAAAAAGTGTCAGAACAGGAAAAAACATGGCTTTTGACGAACTGGGAATGGATGTTTTTACTTATCTGGAAACACATCCCGAAAAAAATGAGTTGTATAACAAAGCCATGTCCAACACATCGCAAATGCTTGGTACAGCGCTTTTGTCGGCTTATCATTTCAAAAACATTAAAACCCTGGTTGATCTGGGCGGGGGCGAAGGCACGCTGCTGTTTCAAATCCTTCAGAAATATAAAGATATGAAAGGGATCGTTTTCGATTTTCCGCATGTGGTGAAAACGGCCCGCGAAACAGCCAGAAGGTTTGGCGTTGAAGACCGGATACAGGTTGAAGAGGGTAATTTTTTTGAAAAAATGCCTCCGGGGGATGCCTACCTGTTGAAAAACGTCCTGCATATTTTTGATGACGACAGAAGCATAAAACTGTTGAAAAACATATACAAATCCATGCCCGCAAAAGGTAAGGTGCTTATTGTTGAAGCAGTGATCAAAAGCGACAACAAGCCGGCTCTCGGAAAGATCATTGACATGCAAATGCTGATCGGAACTGAAACGGGGAGAGAACGAACAGAGAAGGAATACAAAGCGCTGGTTGAAGCTGCGGGATTTACTTTTAGAAAGGCGGTACACACGGTTTCTCCTTTCGGGATTATTGAAGCCATAAAAAACTGATGACACAATGACGGCAGATACTCCCGTAATTTCAATCAAAGACTTGCACAAAAAGTACAAAGGTGCTGAAACGGAAGCGTTAAAAGGGATAACTCTGACCATAGGCAAGGGTGAGTTTTACGGTATTCTTGGTCCCAATGCCGCCGGAAAAACGACATTGATATCACTTATCTGCGGATTGTTCAAACCAACAGCAGGTTCAATAACTATTGATCAGAAGAACGAAAGCGCTGAAAGCTCCACGGTAAAAAAAATAATCGGGCTGGTGCCGCAGGAGATCGCTTTGTTTGCCAATCTCACTGTTCGGGAGAATATCGGTTATTTTGGTCAGATGCACGGGCTTTACGGCATAGCCCTGAATGAGATCGTTGACAATTTACTCAATCGCCTTCAACTGGAGAGCCACGCCGGAAAGTTGATCGGAAAATGCTCGGGAGGAATCAAACGCAGAGCCAATCTTGCGGTGGGAATGGTGCACAACCCTGAAATTCTTGTTCTCGATGAACCAACTGTGGGTGTTGACGCCCAGTCGAGAAACCTGATCTTTGAATATCTGAAAGAACTGAACCGGCAGGGGACAACCGTTATCTATACGACACATTATATGAATGAAGCGGAAGAATTGTGTTCTGTTGTGAGCATTATTGATAACGGCCTGGTAATATCTACCGGAAACCCCGCAGAACTCATAAGTCAAAACGAAGATTGTAATGATCTGGGTGAAATGTTTTTAAAATTAACGGGAAAAGCATTAAGAGAATAGTAAACCGGTGAGAAAACTTTATTTTAACATACGTCGGGAGATTCTGACCCTGGTCAGAGATAAGGCAGGACTGTCTATTCTTTTCCTGATGCCGTTGTTGCTGATTATCGTAATTACCCTTACCCAGCAAAATGCCATCAATTCCGTCAGCGGTTCGGAAATAGAGATACTTTTTATCAATCATGACGGGGGAACTATCGGCAACCTTATGCAGCAGGGATTTTCAGAAAGTAATGAAATCAAACTGGTTGAGAGATACAACAACAAGCCGTTGACCGACAGTATGTTAAAGGCGCTTACGGCAAAAGGAAAGTTCAGGGCCGGAATCATCATTTCCGCAAATACAACCGAGGACGCCGAAGAGAAAATCATTTCCGGAATGAGGTCACTAATAGAGGGGGATGAAGATGCTTTGGCTAAAGAAAAGGTTCCCGGCATTCAGATCGTATTTGATCCCGCCTTAAGGGAAATGGTAAAGACCTCCATAATGAATGCCGTGAAACTAACTGAAAGGGGCGCAGAATCCCGCCTGATGACGCAGGTTTTGTTCAATCAGCTTTCGGAGGTGATCGTAACCGAAGACTCGACTTCCCAGTTGATATTGGATGCCTTGAAAGAGATCAGGGCAGATGAGCTGCCGCAGGAAATTGTTGAAACCGACACCTCTTACGGAAACGGATCATCGGCAATAGTCCGGCCCAGCATTACCCAGAACAATGTACCTGCTTTTGCCTTGTTTGCCATGTTTTTTATTGTGATCCCGCTGGCCGGAAGTCTGATTGCCGAAAAAAATGAAGGCACTTATGACCGGCTTAAAACCCTTCCTGTGTCGTATATAAACATTTTGCTGGGGAAAACGCTGGCCTATTTACTGGTTTGCTTTTTACAGTTCCTGCTGATGGTTTTGGTAGGAATTTATGTCTTTCCGCATTGGCTCGGGTTGCCGGCACTGGTGACGGGAAACCATTATTTTGCCATTTTTGCAGCCACCCTCGTTTCTGCTTTGTCAGCCATCGGTTTTGGTTTGCTGGTCGGTACTTATTCCACAACCCATAACCAGGCGGCCATGTTCGGGGCAATCCTCGTAGTGATCATGGCGGCGCTGGGTGGTATTTTTATGCCCGTCAACATGATGCCGGATGATTTGAAACTGATTTCTAATCTGTCGCCTTTGCGATGGGGGATTGATGCCTTTCTCGATCTTTTTGCCAGGGGCGCCGGACTGGCAGGAATATGGAAGAACCTGTTGCTGCTATTTGCTTTTTTTTGTATTTCCCTTGGTATCGCAGCCAAAAGGTTCGGTTGAAATAACCTCCCGGCGTGTAGTGTTGTTCGCGCCGTTTCGTAAAAAGTCTTCCTTATTGATATTTCCTGAAAACCAGTGTAGCGTTGTGCCCGCCAAAGGCGAAGGAATTGGACAGTGCCACCCTGATGTTGGCCTGCCTGCTCACGTTGGGGACAAAATCAAGATCAAGATCGGGATCGGGATTGTCCAGATTGATAGTGGGGGTGAGCAAACCGTTTTTGATACTCAATGCAGTGATATTCCCCTCTATCACACCGGCAGCGCCCACCGTATGTCCGATCATGGATTTTTGGGATGATACCGGAACTTCAAAAGCCCTGTTGCCAAAGACCCTTTTAATAGCCATGGTCTCATAAAGATCATTCAGCGTAGTTCCGGTTCCGTGGGCGCTTATATAACCCACTTCTGTTTTGTCAATTCCGCTGTCGGCCAAAGCTTTTTCCATGGTTTCGGCCATACCTTCACCGTTTTTTCTCGGCGCCATGATGTTGTAAGCTTCGGAAGTCAAAGCATAGCCGGCCAACTCACCGTAAACGGTTGCGTTCCGGGATTTTGCCGACTTTTCCGATTCCAG
>JAADID010000339.1:14936-16503 GCA_013151505.1 Chlorobiota bacterium
GTTAAAACCGGCAATCTCTTCGGGGTTGATGATGGAGTCGGCGCCTCCCGTAATGACCATATCGGCTTTGCCGCTTTTAATGAGATCATAACCCAGACCAATGGCATAAGCTGATGACGAGCAAGCCGTTGCCACCGTATAACTCGGACCCGAAAGTCCGTATTCCAGCGAAATCCATGCAGGCATTGCATTGTTCATCCCTTTCAGGATTGAATCCCTTGAAATCTGTGTCCCTTCAACGCTTGAATTTCCGGTATTAAGTACTCCCAGGATTACCGCCACCCTGCTTTTATCGAATTGTTCAAAATCTATATTTTCCTGCTCAACGGCATCTTTGGCACACACGAAACACATCCGGGTTACCCGTGTCATCTGGCGCGACTGTCTCTTTTTGACTTTTCCCGTAGCGTATTCTTCAAAACTGCCGGGCACCTGGGCGGCAATTTGCGTTTCCAGTCCCGACGGATCAAACAAAGTGATCCGGCCGACCCCGCTTTTGCCCTGCACCATATTTTCCCAGTTCTCATTCAGGTTTAGCCCCAGCGATGAGATGATGTTCATACCCGTGATTAATACTCTGTTTTCCATTTTCTGATACCGTGAGATTTCGTTTACAAAGAACGGAATTATTTGGGAGTAATGGTTGTTAAGTTAAAACCATTTTTTGGAGTTATGTATGTACTGTTCATTCTGCACCACCAGCATATTGCCGGAATAATAAAGTAATAAAGTTGAGAGTCTTTTTGGAACACAAGCAATATTTTAAGGTGTCAGTTTAGATTTCGTTCCGACGGAACTCTTTTTCTGATTTATTTTATTCCAGACACTTACGTATCTGGCAAGAACATAAACTGCCGCTGGCAGTTTTAATGCAGGTATAGTTTCCTCCATTCTGTACCGGCGACTTTAGTCGCCGAAAACCGTAATTCGTTTAAATTTTGTTCTGCGGCGACTGAAGTCGCCGGTACGGGATGACGTACACTTCATTTATTTATTCATTTATAACATAGCTTATTGATAAAAGCATCCCATCGGGATGGCATGTTCTAACCAGGGACGTGAGTCCCTGGAATTCAACACAGTGCACATAAGTTCCATAGGAACGAAATTCCTGCAAAATTTTTAAACAAATCCATTCTTTTACACAAGTGTCTCATCCTTTCCGTTCTGCCGATTTCAACAGAACCGATCCGATGGTGGACGATATTCTCCGGTACGGGCAGAGAATTGAGGCATAATAGGTTTTAAACCTCATTTAAGAGTAATTCAACACACTTATTCAAAATAATTTATTGACGAATTCAGATTTTTACGACATTTGTATAACGAAAAGTTCGTTACGAATCATTCGTTACGAAAAGTTCGTCATGGCATCTCAATTAAAAAAGAAAAGAAGATGAAAATAAATCCGTTTTTAATCAAGGGCTATATTTCCCCTGAATATTTCTGTAACAGGGAAGAAGAAACAAGGAAAATTATTTCGGCAATCGGGAACGGCAGGGATATAACATTGATCTCTTTCCGGAGAATGGGGAAGACAGGTCTTATTTACCATGTTTTTTACCAA
>JAADID010000175.1 GCA_013151505.1 Chlorobiota bacterium
TTTATTTTTGGTAGTCTTGGGATGGATTATAATTTCATGATTTTTTCCGGTTTATAGGATATTTTCCGATTTTTTTCATTACAAAAAATATATTGCATCCGTCAGATGACAGACGCAGCAAATTCCGATCGTTTAAGTGGCATGGTAATTGAAGATTTCAGACTTAATTAAAATCTCATTTATATTAAACCCAACCTTAGCATCATGAAAATTCTTCCGATATCTATTTTATCAATTATAATATTCACCTTAATATCATGCAATAAAGCTGATGATTCTTCAAATGATGGTTACAAGGGATATTTCCCAAACTCAATCGGACTTCAATGGCAATACGAAAGGTATGACAGCTTAAAAAATATTACGGATACAATAAATGTAACAATAATTAGTGATACTGTAATATCAGGAAAAACCTATATGATCTGGGATTATGATTACAACAGCAGTACAGAGAGATTTTATGTTTTGCAAAATAGTGATTCAATAAAAATTTTTAAATCATCAATTAGCCGCATTGACCAGTTGTATATTGTCCCGTTTCACTTGTATGATAATTGGATTAATACTGATTATAGTTTCGATTCAAGTTTTGTTTCAGCAATTCAGGATATTACAATAAACAATGCAAAATATAAAGATGTGAGTTTGATTGAGCGGTACAGGTTTGCTCTTAATGATTATTTAATTGAAAGAATATGGTTTAAACCATATTTCGGCATAATAAAGAAAGATATAAAACATAATATATTAGGGCCATACAGGAATGAAACCTGGGAATTAATAGAGTGATATTAAAAAAAATTACACCACCTAACATAAGAGAATTCAAGCCGTTTTAAGGAATCCGTTTTTACCTGCAATTTCAACCCGTTAATTTTTGAATATCCGGCAAATCGGCTTATATTTACACGATAATTAATCATTCACGATTGTTTTCAGACAAACTGCCGTTGGCAGCAAGCAAAAAAATGGAAAAAGAATGGATGAAAAATCAACTTCCGTTAGAAAAGATTCTGAACCACCGGTTGCTGCGGAAAAATGGGGTTGGAAATACCATCATATCGGAATTCCGACATCTGAAAAAAAACCGAATGAGACATATATCCCGCACTTAAAGTTTTATGTTTCCGGATTCGAGAAAAGTCCTTTTGGAATTGAATGGATGCGGTTTGAGAAGGATAGTCCAATACACGAATTAATACAGAGAATTCCTCATGTAGCATTTGAAGTGGAAAATCTTGATTTTGAATTATCTAACCGGAATTTGAATATATTAACAAAACCCAATTCTCCTTCAAAAGGAATAAAAGTCGCTATGATTGAACATAATGGGGCACCTGTTGAATTGATAGAATTTGAAAAGAAAGATGCCAGTGGCTAACCTATTGGAATTAAAACCCGGTAGAGCCCAAAACCAGGCAGCAGATTAAAGAAAAAACCGTTGCCTGTTTTTTTATTGTTTGTCCGTACAGGACCGGCGTTCAATCGGGTTTTAAATTATGCCCGCCCGCCTCCGTCAACCGGCGGATTGGGCTAATCGGCTTATATTTACACGGAAATTAATCATTCACGATGGTTTTCAGACAGACTGCCGTTGGCCGTAATTAAAAACAAAAACAATTATTATCAAATACTGTTGTTTGTATCTTGTTAATATTTATATTTGTGATTTGATAGATACATATAGCAAGTGATTATTGTTTTGTGTATCTTTGCAGTCACAATAAATGTGACTATGAAGATAATAATAGCAATTTTATATGAAATTAGAATGGGACATAATTAAGAGATTTTCTCAAAATGATACACCATGTTTCTCTACAAATGATGTAAGAGAAGAATTCGACAATGTCAGTGCATCGCACTTAAACAATACTCTAATGCGAATGGTAAAGAACAACATGCTTATTCGTCTTAACAGAGGGTTGTATTATATCGTGCCTCTTGAACATAATAGTTCAAAGTTTATACCCAACTGGCATTTGGTGGCTAAGTACTTGCTGCAAAATAAAAACTATTACATCGGTTATTACTCTGCACTTCAAATACACAAACTAATAACTCAACCTAGTTTGACTGAAATTGTAGTGACTGAAATTCAAATGAAGCCAAGTAACATTGAAATTCAAGGTGTCAGATTTCAGTTTGTTTATCATAAAAAAGAGCGATTCTTTGGAATAAAAAATACTTGGATTGATAATTACAATAAGGTAAAATGTAGTGACTTAGAAAAGACCTTGGTAGATTCATTTATTAACCCACATTACAGTAATGGAATGGTTGAGATAGCCAAAGCAGTCTATGAAGCCCGGAACAAAATTGATCAGGGTAAAATAATGGACTACTTTACCAGATCTGGTAGTAAAATTGCGGCAAGAAGGTATGTTTTCATTTGTGACCTTTTAGAAATAAGTTCATCATATCATGAAAGTTTACTACAAAACAACCTGACAGGATCGTTTCTTCGTTTGGATACATCGGCACCAGATGAAGGGAAAATCAACACAAAATATGAACTGAAAATTAATCGTGACATAAACACGATAAAAGAAGCAATTTATACATGATTAAACCTGGAGAAATAGATAAGATTGCCATCGAAAAGGGGGTAAGGGCTAAACAAATAGAAAAAGATTATGTAATCTCATGGATTCTTTGGGGAATTGTACGAAATGGGTTCTTAAATAATAACTTAATATTTAAGGGTGGTACATGCTTAAAGAAAATGCACTTTGGCGATTATAGATTCTCTGAAGATATGGATTTTACGCTTCGGGATGATAGTATGTCTGATGAAGATATTTTAGAGAATTTCCGGAGTGTTTTCAAGCAAGTATATGAAGAGTCAAGGATAAAAGTCCAAATAATCGAAGATACCATTGACAATCATGAGACCTCTGGCAGTCTTAAATTTAAGATGGAATATGTTGCCACTCACGGGTCGGACGAAATAAAAGTTGATGTCACGAGAGGTGAAATAATTGAGTTTGATATAGAGCATCGAGAAGTACTCAACAACTATAGTGATCTTATTAAAGAAGAAACACAAATACATTGCTACTCTCTTGAAGAAATTTTAATCGAAAAAGCAACTGCATTGATGGGGAGAACAATTCCACGTGATCTATACGATTTTTACTACTTAACTGAGAAAGCAGGAATTAAACTTCGGGATGTTTATATCGAATTTATGCGTAAAGCCGAAAATAAAGGACATAACCCTAATGAGTTCATGGAGAAGGTTATTCCGAAAATGAAAACATTTGCCAGAGACTGGAATACCAGTATGAGCAAACAGATGATTGAAAATGAGCTGCCTGATTTTAAAAACCTCTGGAGGAAATCACAAGTTCATTTTAAAGAACTATTGAGACTGGTCGGTCACTGATTAAGTTTAGATTACACTAACTCACAAAGACAACAAATGCCGGCAATCAGTGTTCCGAAGGCCGGAACAGCCTGTCACGGTTTTTTACGGGAAGTCAAAATCTGAATCTGGTGTTAACGCCGGGAAACCGTAAACTTTAAACATCAGACTTTAAACTCAAAACTCCCCTGCCCGCCGAAGCAGAGCGCAGGAGGGAAACTCCAAACTCAAGACTCCAGACTCAAGACTCCAAACTCTCCCTACATCCTGTCCGGTACTTCAATTCCCAGCAGCCCCATGGCCGATTTAATGGTATTGCCGGTAAATGTCGAAAGCCCGATCCGGAAATTCCGCTTCGTCAGGTCAGGTTCCTTCAAGATCGGGTAATCATGATAAAACTGGTTGTATTCTTTGGCCAGCTCATAAGCAAAATTGGCTATCAGCGCCGGGCTCATGCCGGATGCAGCCTGGTTTACGACAGCAGGATATTCGTGAAGCAGTTTCAACAGGGACCTTTCTTTGGGCTCAAGACCGGGAACCGGTTCGGTTGCCTGCGCGTATTTTATCCCCTGCTCCGCCCCTTTTCGCAATACCGACCGGATGCGTGCATGCGTATATTGAATGAAAGTCCCCGTATTCCCGTTGAAATCAATGGATTCTTCCGGATTAAAGGTCATGTTCTTTTTGGGGTCCACTTTCAGGATAAAATATTTCAAAGCGCCCAGGCCCAGTATCCGGTAAAGGTTCTTTGATTCTTCTTCGGTGAAATCATCAAACTTACCCAGCTCTTGCGTTGTCCTGCGTGCTGTTTCTTCCATTTCATCCATCAGGTCGTCGGCGTCCACCACGGTACCTTCGCGCGATTTCATTTTGCCATGGGGAAGCTCCACCATGCCGTAATTCAAATGGTGAATATTGTCAGCCCATTTGCGCCCCAGCTTTTTCAGAATCCGCTTCAAGACGTCAAAATGATAGTTTTGTTCGTTACCTACCACATAGATCAATTCCGAAGGATGGTAATCGTCATATCGTAACTGGGCTGTTCCCAGGTCCTGCGTCATGTAAACCGATGTGCCGTCGGCACGCAGCAGAAGCTTTTCATCCAGTCCCTCATCCGACAAGTCGCACCACACCGAACCGTCTTCTTTTTTATAAAAGACACCCTTCTCCAGCCCTTCGTTGACGATTTCCTTCCCAAGCAGGTAAGTATCTGATTCGTAGTATATTTTATCAAAACCGATCCCCAGCCGTTTGTACGTTACCTCGAAGCCGTCATAAACCCAGCCGTTCATCTCATGCCAGAGCTTTCGGACTTCCTCATCACCTTCCTCCCATTTCTTCAACATGGCTTTCGCTTCTTTTATCAGCGGCGCCTGTTGGACTGCTTCATCTTTGTCAACACCCTGTGCAATCAGTTCCTCAACTTCTTTTTTGTAGTGCTTGTCAAACAGCACGTAAAAATCACCAACCAGTTTATCGCCTTTAATGTTTTCTTTTTCGGGTGTTTTTCCGTTACCCCATTTTTGCCATGCCAGCATGGATTTGCAGATGTGAATACCCCGGTCATTCACCAGGTTGACTTTTACCACATTCCTGCCCCCCGCTTTCAGTATCTCCGAAACTGCCCAGCCCAACAGGTTGTTGCGTATATGCCCGAGATGAAGGGGCTTATTCGTATTTGGTGAGGAAAATTCAATGACTGCGGGGTCACCTGTTTGCTGCCGCTGTTTTCCGAAATTTTCGTCAACAACATTTCCGTCAAAAAACGATAGCCAGTAAGCATCCGAAACAACCAGGTTCAGAAACCCTTTGACCACATTGTATCCGGATATCTCTTTCAGATGTTCTTTCAGATATTTACCGATATCCCCGGCTGTTTGTTCAGGGCTTTTTTTTGAGAATCTTAACAATGGAAATACCACCACGGTGAGGTCGCCCTCAAATTCGGGACGGGTTTTTTGCACCTGGACCAGCGTATCATCAATTTGCTGACCGTACAATTGATGAAAGCCTTCTTTGAGCTTTTCTGTTAATATCTGTTCAATCATTGCTTAAAGTTCGCGCAAAAATAATGAATTCGCAGAGCCAATAACGGACTTCCGTAAAAATGAAAATAAATCCGGTAAATGACCTGATAATTTGCAGGAGATATTAAATTTGTGGGTTTTTTAAGTATTAACTTTATTAACCATATACTCCATGAAGAAAAACGTAATCATTATCGGCGCCGCCGGAAGGGATTTCCACAATTTTAATACATACTACCGTGGAAACGAGAATTACAATGTTGTGGCATTTACCGCTGCCCAGATACCTGATATTGACGGAAGAAAATATCCTGCCGAGCTGGCCGGGGACCTGTATCCCGACGGGATACCCATTTACGAAGAAGCCCGTTTGCCCGGGCTTATCAAAGACCTTGACGTGGACGATTGTGTTTTCGCTTACAGCGATGTGCCTTATCAAAGGGTCATGGGTGTTTCGGCCATTGTCAATGCTGCCGGGGCAAACTTTATCCTTCTGGGACCGAGGGATACGATGATCAAAAGTACCAAACCGGTGATTGCCGTCGGAGCTGTCAGGACGGGTTGCGGAAAAAGCCAGACATCCAGGAAGGTGATCGAATACCTGATGGCCAAAGGATTAAAAGTGGTTGCCGTCCGTCACCCCATGCCTTACGGTGACCTGGTCGCACAAAAGGTGCAGCGCTTTGCCACCATTGACGACCTTGCCAAAAACAAATGTACGATTGAAGAAATGGAAGAATACGAACCGCATATTGTGCGCGGTAACGTGATTTATGCAGGCGTGGACTATGAAGCCATATTGCGTGCTGCGGAGCAGGACCCTGACGGCTGTGATGTGATCCTGTGGGATGGCGGCAACAATGATTTTCCGTTTTACAAACCCGACCTGAACATCACGGTTGTTGACCCGCACCGTCCGGGCCACGAACTGAAATATTATCCCGGGGAGGTTACACTCCGCCTGGCTGATGTCGTCATCATCAACAAGATGGACAGTGCGGCTCCGGAATCCATACAGACCGTCCGGGAGAACATTGCCAAAGTGGCTCCTGATGCCGTTGTAATTGACGGGGCATCGCCCATTAAGGTGGACGACCCTTCAGTGATCAAAGGCAAAAGGGTATTGGTTGTGGAAGACGGCCCGACACTCACTCACGGCGAAATGAAAATTGGCGCCGGAACGGTTGCAGCTCAAAAATTCGGCGCTGCCGAGTTGATTGACCCGAGGCCTTTTGTTGTGGGAAAACTTGCCGAGACTTTCGAGATTTATCCGAATATCGGTACATTGCTTCCCGCCATGGGTTACAGCAAGCAACAATTGCATGACCTTGAAGCTACGATCAACAACACTGATTGTGATTCGGTGGTTATCGGCACTCCCATTGACCTGAACAGGATTGTCAAGATCAAAAAACCCAATACACGTGTTTATTATGACCTTCAGGAAATCGGTTACCCCGACCTGCAAGGCGTGCTGAATGATTTTGTTAAAGAACACCATTTGGCGTAACAGGCAGTATTATAATTTTTTTTCGATGGCCTCCCCTTTCCGGGAGGTCATTTTTTTAAGCAAATCCCAAATCGAAAAAGAATCGAATTTGATCAGGCGCTGGCTGATCAGTTTGTGTACCACTTTGCGTTCAATCCAATGGTGGAACGGCAATAATATGGCGATCAAACCGATCTTGATCAACAAGATTTTCCAGGGCTCGCCGTGTGTGAGGTGGTGAATTTTTTGATCTGCCAGCAAGATGATAAATTCAAAAAGGAAAATAAAGGAAATAAATCCCAGCGCCTGGATCACCCACCTTGGTACTTTAAAACTTCCTAACAAGATCAGGATCACAAATATGCTCAGAATCGCAACAACGATCGCCGTATATTGAAGGTTATGCCTCCGCTGCGTTTCCAGTCGTTCACGCTTTTCGGCAAGAGCCTGTTGCTGTGCCTCGTGGTTGATCTCAAGCCTGATGAGCTTATCTTTTCCGGCAAGCCGGTTGATGCTGTCATTCAGTTTTCTGTTAAGATTTGAATAATAATAAGCCTGCCTGAACTTTTCTTCGCCGGCAAAAAGTTTTTCAAGCAACAAGGAGGCATCCAGCATAAATTTCAAATAATTGGCTTCTCTGGCCAAAAGATAAGCGTGTTCAAGTTTTCGGATGGCAGTTTTGTCGTCTCCTGACCTGATCAGGAATTGTCCGAAACGAAGATAAAAATTGGATTGCAGGATTTTGTTTGAATTATCTGATATATATTTCTCCGCTTCGGTAAAATAAAAGTCAGCCGAATCCGCTTTTCCTTCGTACTCATTGAAATACGCTTTTAGCCTGTAATAAAATGATGGTGAATTGAGCTTTAATTTGTGAAACTCTTCCGGGTACTGATCCATATAAAACTGTTTCAATAAATCCATCCGGTTCAGTTTTGTCAAAACAGAGCGGTAAAGGGAAAATTCGTAATCTCTTAGTTTGGAATTATCATGACGTTTGGCAAAGGCAAGCACCCTGCTTACTTCAGGCTCGTTTACTATTGTTTTGTCCGAGCTTAGATTGATTACCTGAAGGTCGTAGCTTATCCACATCAGGGCCAGTGAATCCACCGGTTTTGTCTTGATTAACATACTCTGCTGAAGCAGTTTGTAAGTCGCCGCCTTTTGAAACAACCTGTTGGCCAGATAAAAGCCGGAAAGTTCCGAGTAGCATTCCGTCAGCAAACCGTCATCTTGCGATTGCCTGGCCAGTTTGGTTGCCTGCAGATAATTCCTGAATGCCTCGACCTTGCGGTTGTTTCTCTCAAGTATTTTACCGATCATTAAATAACTTTCAATAAGACCGGCATCGTTATTCATATCAGAGGCCAATGTTAACGATTTGTATGCCGAGCCCAGCGCTTTATCATAATCATTACCCCACATATAAACCTGTGCGAGGTTCAGCGCGCATTTCCATTGCCACGAAATATTTGAAACCGTGCTGCTTATCTGTTCAGCAGCCAAAGCATAATCCAACGCCTTTGCCTGGTTGGCGAGCAGGTCAATGTTCTCGATATAACTGTTGTAAGCCATCAGGATAAGACCGGGCCTGAAGGTTGAAGTGGCCAGCTCAACTGCCCTTTTCCCAATACTGTCAACTTTACGGTTGTCATTCTTAATACGGTTGTAAAATGCAACCTGATCGCATAATTCCGCAACACGAAGGCTATCCCGGTCGGTTGAATGGGGTTGCTTCAAATCTATTTCCGGCTCTTCTCCGGTAAAAGCAAATAATCCGGTTAACGGGGAAAAAAGTAATAAGATACAGACTCTCCAGTGTTTATGAGTTATTTTTAGCATAAAAATACAGTTCCATCATTACAAAATATGATGTTTGGACGGTGAAAGTAATTAAAAAACATTCTAAATAACAAAATTATACTTACTTTGCGCCCTGTATTTTAAAACTCATTAATCACTAATAACTTAATATCATGAACTACAACATACTCAGAAAACCGTTATTCACCTTTACCGCCGGTATTTTTTTCGGAATATCGCTTATCTCTTTTTATGCATTTATGAACAAAAGTGCGGTGCCTCAAACGGGTCAGATTGTAAAGGTGGATATAACTTCCGCTGCCAAACTAACCAAAAATTACAAAGCCGCGGCAAAACCCATGGACGAAGTACTTAACGGATTTACCGTCAATACATACCAACTTGAAGCCATGAACAGGCTGTTGAAAGAAAACCCTGCTGCTGCCGGTTTCAGAATTTATTTGGGCCTAACACCCGAAGGGGCAAAAAAAAGTATTGTGGTCGGAATTGACTCCAATGGCACGGATGCCACGTCAGGAACAAAGTACAAAACTTCTGTGAGAAATTCGGGTCCTTGTCCGACAGTGTGCGACAGCAGCAGTCCTTTTTAAAAAATGTTGATGCCCGAATCTCAATATAATTTTTCAGTTAGCCCGATTCGCGAATATTGCATATATCCGCTGGCAATGATTACAAAAACGGAAACGGCGGGGCGGGAACATACCGGCGGTAGTTTTTTTTCCAAAATGTTGAAAAAAAATAAATTAACTTTAATTAACGGTCGTACCTATATAAATAATAGGTATCTTTGCCGCATTAATTATTAACAATAAATTTTATCAATGAGTAAAGGAACAGTAAAGTTCTTCAATGAATCGAAAGGTTTTGGATTCATCAAAGAAGACGACTCTTCGAACGAATACTTTGTTCATGCTTCCGGTCTGATCGACGAGATCAGGGAAGACGACACAGTAGAGTTTGATTTGAAAGAAGGGAAAAAAGGATTGAATGCAGTGAATGTAAAAGTAATTTAACATTTTCTGAATAACTTTTTAGTACTGAAAAAGCCCGCCTCGTATGAAACGAGACGGGCTTTCTTCTTTTTGACAGGCCAGAAAATCTTTAAGCCCGATTTCTATTTAAACTTCTTCATATATTTTTTAAGGACATCCTTATGCACCGTAAAATCCATCATTTTCAGCTTAACGTAATCTTCGCTGAAGAAATAATAACCAAACTCGGGGCTGTCTTCACCAACGTTCCTTGAGCCGGAACTGGAGTCTTTGATCAGATACCACATCCTGCCGTCTTTGTCTTTCAGGTATCCTACCATGTGCATGCCGTGATCGTCGGTAGTGGATTTGTTGGAAAAACGGAACTGGCGGGCATTGTCGTTGATATAATCCGAAGGAATGTCAAAATCGGGAACCAGCGCAGTGTTGGTGGTTCGCGAAAAGCCGGCTTCCGACACATCGCCGCCAATACTCATTGTATAACCTTTTTCGATGGCATGATTCAGTATGTCCATGTACACATCCAACGGTACATTGTAATATTCTTTGCTGTGCCACCAGTTGTCAGGCACTTCATATTCCACTTTTTGCCAGAACGGCTGCTGCAGATAAGACAATACTTCCACATAATCGTCCATGTTCAGTTGAAGATAATCTTTCAAAAAAGATTTTGGCGTGTACCGTTGACCTTCGAAATCAAATTCCGCAGGCGGCTCACCCATATAGTGGTTCAGGATTGATTTGATCGTTGCCACCACCTCATCTTCGTTCCAGGCATTTGTTGCTTTAACATTCTTCAGGTAGCTTCGCATTTCTTTCATCATTTCCGAATGGTCGAAAAATTTACGGCCGCCGATCAGCCCGTCATAAACCGAACGCGGCACAGCACCGTATTTTTTATAGATCTTTGCCACGGCGTTGGATTCCGATCCCTCGTCAAACAATGACTCTCCCCGTGTTTCAACAAATCCTTTGGCTTTTTCAACATATTCCCAGTAAACGGTGAACATCTCCGATATCCTCACATCTTTGTTAAAAAGACGGTGCACTTCCGACTCATAAAACGAAGTAGTGGAAAAACACCAGCATGTTCCTGTGTTTCCCTGCGATGTTGTGGGGGTGTGCCAGTAAGTATGGTCTTTGTAATCGGCCACTTTGTTCGGCAGGTCCAGGCCCGACTGGTCCATGCGGAAATACTTCACCTTTTTTACCGGTTTTTCTTTTTGCTGAACGGCTTTCACGTCTTTCAGAATAAAATTCTGATAATAACCCGGTTCATACTTTTTGAAAAATGCTTTGTCTTTGCTCTTATCCTGGGCATTGACAACTGTGGCAGGAATGATCATGGCCACCACAAGAATTGCGATTAACTTTTTCATTTTTTTAATGTTACGATTTTAATTTCATATTATTTTTAAATCCGATGGGCATCGAACACTTTTTTAAAACGGACAAATGTACATCAATTATACATTTGATGTTTGTTCGCGGAATGATATAAAAACCGTTGATAAAACTGAAACTTAAAAACAAAAGGTTGTTTACGGCTTTTAGCGATAGCTGTCCGTTTTATTCAATCCAGTTATTTTTAAGTGCATAAGCGATCAGTTCGGCGCTGGAGCCCAGTTTGTATTTGTGCAGGATATTTTTCCGGTGGGTCTGAACGGTTTCAAAAGAAATACCCAGTTTTTGAGCGATTTCATGACTTTTTAACCCGTCGGCAATACAGCGGATGATCTGTAATTCCCTTTCGGTCGGCATGATATGATTCATTTCATGGCTTCTGCTGGTTAAAAGAATTCTTTTTACAGTTACTATCAGTTGTTCTTCGGTAAACGGTTTTGTCAGGTAAGAATCGGGAATGGTTTCAAAAGCTTTTTGAATGACATCGTCGTTGCTGTAAGCCGAAACATAAATCACTTTTGTCTTCCCTTTCAACAATTTTAAATTTTTGACGAAATCTATTCCCGAACCGCCTTTTCCCAGGTTGATATCACACAAAATCAAGTCAATCCCATGTTCGTCATATAAATCAAACGCGCTTTCAATTGAACTTGCAATTCCGATAACTTCAAAGTTATTCTTTTCAAGTATCTGTTGAATATCCCATGCAACAATCGCATCATCTTCAATAATCAGAATTTTTTTCTTCATAATAATTTAAAATTTACTGATTCGGAGGATTTGTATTGTCAAGTTCGTAATCAAGTTCTATGGTGATCATATTTTTCACTTCATCAATTATCAGATTTCCACGATAATTGGATACCAGCGTATGAATGAGTTCGTAACCAAATCCCGCATTATTTTCGTCTGCCATTCTCTGGATTCCCGTTCCGCTATCTTTGACAACAATTTGAATTTTTTCATTTCCATCTCTGCGGATATCCAGATTGATCGTCTTATTTTTCTGATCTTTAATACCATGTTTTAACGAGTTTGTTATCGTTTCGTTGATGATCAGACCGACCGAGACAGCCTCATCAACAGGCAGGATGATTTTTTGAACATTTACATTAATGGTAATTTCATTTTCATTAGCTGTTAAAAATTTCTTTATGAACGGGATCAATTCATTTGTATATTCAGCAATATCAATTTTTGTTGAATGCATATTATTTTTCTGATATAACTGACGGTGGATCAAAGCGATGGAAGAAATCCGTTGTATTGAATCATGGATGGCATTTTTTGCTGCTTTATCTTCCAACTGATTGGCCTGTATATTCAGCAGGCTGGAAATAACCTGCAGGTTGTTTTTTACACGATGATTCATTTCACTGAGCAGAAGGGAGGCCAGTTCCGCATGCTCCTCCGAAATTTCAGCTGTTTTTTTTAGCAACTGGTTCTGTTTTATAATTACCTCCCGGTTTTGCGCATACTGTTCCCGGAATAAACTGACTGAAAAAATACTGAGGCCGAATGCCACTACCCCGTCAATAATAGTGATCAATTGCTGAATGCGCGGATCAGGTTTAATCGTGAAAAAAGGAAACAAACCCTCTTCGGATACAACAAATAAAAAAAGAATTAATGAAAAATAAGTGTATAAGTAAATTTTCCTTTCAATAACAAACGCAGCGACAATAAAAAGCGGGAAAAGATAAAAATGAGCGCCGACATCAATAATCAATTCAATGGAACCAACATGGAATGCAAGTGATAAAAAAAACAGGGCCCTTGCAAAAATATAACTGTGCCTGCTGTTTAAAAACAAAACCAGCAGCATACACACTAATGTTGTAAAGTTGATAACCGTAATAAAAACATTATTCAGGACATTTCCCCAGAGAGAATTAAAAGCAAGAAAAACGATAGCGATCATTGACAGGCCATTTAAAATCCTGACCTTTTGATACAAATCAAAATCTGATTCCTCTTCAATCCCCAGGTTCAAAGCTCTGTAAAATATGTTTCTTACCTTTGACACCATTTTCGTGGCTGATTAAATAAAGAAAAATTAGTGTTCTAAGAATAAGCTGAGCAGTCTCGGTCTTTGTAATACGCGATAAATATATAAATTTTATGCGACATTTCCATTATGAAATAAAAAATACTTTGTTTCAACATTTTACAACCTGATCTTTCGGGCAGTCAAAAAAAATTTTAACCGGGAAACGAACCCGTTTTTAATCTGTAAATTAATCTGATAAATTATGAAGAACCCTGTTTTAGAAATCCTGTTTATATTCTTTTTAATCCCTGTGATGACCATAGCCCAATCCTCTGATTTTTATGATTACTCGGTGACTGACATTGATGGGAACCCGTTTTCATTCGATCAGTTGAAAGGAAAAAAAGTGATGATCGTCAATGTGGCATCAAAATGCGGCAACACCCCACAGTACGAACAATTAGAAGCTGTTTATGAAAAATATAAAGACAAGGGGTTTATCATCATCGGATTTCCTGCTAACAATTTTATGCATCAGGAACCGGGCACAAATCAGGAGATCAAGGAATTTTGCACCCTGAATTACGGGGTTACATTCCCCATGATGGCCAAAATATCAGTTAAAGGAAAAGACATGGCGCCTGTTTACAAGTGGCTTACACAAAAAAGTCTTAACGGGAAAAAAGACTCAAAGGTAAAATGGAATTTCCAGAAATACCTGATCAGCGCCGACGGAAAACTGGAGAAAGTGATCAGCCCGAAAGTCAAGCCCGATGACCCGGTGATCATCCAATGGATCGAGAACTGATCATGGCGTAGTTTTTGCAATTATCTTAAACGTAAAATAATATTCAGGTCGTAATGATCCGCAAATATATTTTCCCTTTTCTGGTGTCAATCGTTGTATTCTCCTTTTTGGGGTTTTACCCTACCGATTGTTCAATGGAAGGAGATGCCGGAGGCTGCCTGACCGCTAATCCGGCTCAACTTGATAATTGCACGTGGAACGACATCGAATTGAAAGGGAAAGTACAGTTTGTTGAATCTTTTCCCGATATCAAGATACAATTTGTGGATGCCTTTCCCGACCTGAAAGTTAAATTTGTGGATGCTTTCCCCGATGATTGCGGGGAATGGCAGGTTGTGGAATCTTTCCCGGATTTTAAAATCCAGATCGTAGATGCATTTCCTGACATCAAGATTCAGGTGGTGGATGCTTTCCCGGGGTTGCCTTAAGAAATGGAATCTTTAACGAACCCCGATCCTGATTCTGGGAAACTCTGATCAGTATCTTATCACAAAGAATTTTTTAGTGGCTATTCTTTTTTGAGAAAGGATAAATTGTATCTTTGAATACCATAAAATGAATCATCTGAAAAAGAAAAAAATGAAAATTATATTTACCATTATTGTCGCGCTGGTATTTATATCAACGGGGCTGGGCCAGGATGATGCACAGTTCAACAGAGCTCATGCAGGCATCCATAAAGTGATTGTAACGAAGGTTTTACAAACTGATTCATATACTTATTTGCTGGTAAAGGAAAATGATAAAACCCAGTGGCTGGCTATGCCTAAAATTGAGGCAAAGCCGGGTGAAGTTTATTATTATCAGGGCGGGAACGAAATGAAGGATTTTAAAAGCTCGCAACTGAACCGGACGTTTGAGTCGGTATTGTTCCTCGGTGGTGTTGTAAAAGCCGATGATCTGAACATGAAAAAAAAGGAACCAGGTAAGGGTAAAACCGCGTCTGATAAAAAATTAGAATTAAGCCTGGAACCTGTTACAGGTGGCCTGACGATTTCCGAACTGCTTGCCAACAAATCGAAATACGCCGGGAAAACTGTTAAAGTCAAAGGGAAAGTCACACAGTTCAGTTCAGGCATTATGAAAAGAAACTGGATACATTTGCAGGACGGGACCGAATATGACGGAAAGTATGACCTCGTTGTTACTACACAATCGAATGCTGTTGTCGGGGATACGGTCGTTTTTGAAGGAACAATTACCCTGGATAAAGATTTTGGCTTCGGCTATTTTTACGACTTGATCATGGAAAATGCTCAAAAGATTCAGTAAGCCATCTTCCTGCTTATATTTTATGTTTCCTGTAAAGTTCGATACGGATCGGGCAATCACAAAAAGTTCTCTCATTGATTTTCGATTGAAACGGGCAGGGCGTTTTACTCTGGTTCAGGACAAAGTGTACATCGCAATCAAAACAGGAAAGCACTTTGCATAAATCTTTCCGCTCTCCAGACAGGCACGAAAAGTTTTTATCGCATTTAAATGCGGCCTGTTTAATTTCATCTCTTATATATAGTCGTTCCATAATCTTTAACCTCTTTAATTTCTACAATCGCTTATGAGAGCTGTCTGTTGTTTTTGATAGTTACCGCATTAGTTATAAAATATTGTTTTCCCCTTGCTGTCCATTAAAGTTCATCTGGCCGTCAACAATTCAAATTCGTTCGCGCTTTTATTTTTGATTCAAATGAAAAATCGTAGGATTTTCCCATTGCAGAGAATCAAGAACCTTACCGGCAAACGTTGAACCGCACGGTACCGAATTGCCGCCTCCGGCCCAGTCGTTGTTTTGCCAGGCCGCACCATGGCCGTGGCAGGTTTGACAACCGTTGCAGTAGGAATGCCATGAATAGGCATCCAACCAGTCCGCATGACAGACGTTACATAATCCTTCACTACCGCCCCAATCAACAATGGTACCCGAGATCGTTATTTTTACCGCCCTGCTGGTGCCATAGGTATCCCATGGCGGCCCGGTCCATTGAGGGCCCGGTCTTACACCGTCGTCAACATAAGCAGTGCCGTCAACGTAATCACGGATCATATATGGGTTACCGACAGTATTGCTTGTTGTATATGAACCGTGCGGGTCATGGCAGTCGTTGCACAAAACTTCGTAATCCGGTGCACCCGAATAACCCGGCCAGTCTCTTTTCGTATCCACTCCGTGTGCAGCGTTCGTCCATGTATAATCCACATACCAGGGCGTAGAAGTGTAATTACAACTTTCAAGACCCCGGAGCGCTATTGTCGGCCCCTTTACATTTGCAGGGAAGCCCGGATTATCGGGACCGGTTCCCCCGTTATGGCATGACAGGCAAAAACCGTTGCCGGTACCTGACCAGACAGTGGTTGCATTGAAAGGATCTATCAGTGGCGTGCTTGCAGAAGACGTGTGCGAGCCGTGGCAATTCAGACACTCCAGTTTTGCACCGCTGAAGGCCTGGTCGGCATCGCTTATATCGTGATGGCTGTTCACCCCGCGCATGGTTCCTTCGTTCCCGAAACAAACATCGCCATACCATTCGTTCCATTGCAAAGTTCCCAGAAAGCGTGTGGCAACATCAGGGGGTGTATTGCCGTTGCCGAAAGGATCGAACGGGTTGGTTAAAAACTGCGCTCCGTCGGCATCATGGCAACCCATGCAGAAATTGGAGACATCAGGATCGGTGTGTAACGAATCCGGTTTCAGGAATGTTAAAATGCTGCCGTCATCAGGATCAATCAACTTTACGTAACCGTTTTTATGTCCGGACATGGAATGACATACTACGCAGTCGCTATTGTCAAGATTGCCACCATAATGCGCGTGTGCGTTACTTGCCGGAAACTCGGCCACGATGGCCCTCCTGCCTCCCACCGGAACGCCATCCAGGTTATCCTGGTTGTAACTGTGGCAACTTATACATCCTCCCTGTGCTACAAATTCATCGGCATGAGAGTGGCACGCTACGCAGTTAATATTCAGGTTGTGGACATGGTTGCCGCTGGAATTATTCCTGTGATACTTTGTTGTAGTGTGGCAAACTTCGCAGATGCCATCGTAAGTATTGTCGCCATCGGCAAATGAGTTGGGCCCGGTTTCGGTAATAAACAACACAGGTTTCAGCCCGCTGTTGGTTGTTTGCACCTCATCTTTCGTCATGTATATATTCGTAAGATTCGGGTTGTGGGTTTGATGGCATTGCTTGCAGCTTGCTCCCTGGTGACCGGTATAGGTATGGCAGGTGGTGCACAAATTGTTGTCGTTGGTCGTGCGCAGCAAATAGCCGTCACCCGTACCGCCGTTTGCCCCGCCCGAGGTGGTGTAATGAATGCCGTGGCAACTGCTGCATTCCACCTGGCCGCCGATAAGGATGATGTCAGGATTCTGCGGTGCAGCGTAAAAGCGTGAATCTGTTGTAGGGTATGTTTTGCCTACCGGATGGCTCCCTTTGTTGTTCGGGTCATCCTGATAAGTACCCACGTTGCGGACCGAATGGCAATCCTTGCACATGGCATCCTGATTGTTCGATGTCCTTAAAAAAGGCGAATAGGTGGAAACATGGGGGTTATGACAGGTTGAGCAGACAATTTCGTCATACATGACTTTTTCAGCCATTTTCGGGTCGGAGGGAAAATTGGCGCCATAATCCGCATTTACGATGGGTTTGTTCCACGCATGGGATGTGCCGCTGACTCCCGGTTCGGCACGATCGGCATCTGAAAACGGGGTGCTGCTTGCCATTCCCACAGGATTGTGACAACTCATGCAAAGGTTGGCATTTCCCGCAACAGCCGTCAACTGGTCACCCGGCGCATTGTTCAAAACATGGCAGGTTAAACAGGGGATTGCATCGTTATAATGGGCGAAATCACCTTCCAGAGAATTTAACCTTTCCTTTAAATTATTGCCCGAATACTGGGAGCCCGCTTTCTTTACAATCAGAAAAGCCACTGCAATAATGAGCAGTACGGCAAACGGAAATATCGGAATATGGTATTTTGTATTTTTCATAATTATCGCTGTTGACAGGTAAAAGCTATTTCAGAAAAATCATACGTCGTACTTTTCGGGAATCTTTCAGTTTAAGCTCATAAAAGTATATCCCGTTTCCGACCGGCTGCCCGTCATCACTGTTTCCATCCCAAAACAGGGCGCGTCCGTTGTCAGTATAATTTCCTTTTTTCAATAAGCCCGGATTGAACGTACGGACAATCGTTCCTTTTAAGTTGTATATTTTGATTGTTACCTCTTCATCAACTGCCAAAATAAACGGAATCCAGGTGCCTTCCCTGAAAGGGTTCGGATAATTTTGCAATAGGTCACTGCTGACCGGCAGATTTTCATTCGGGTCATCCAGTCCGCCGGCTTTGGCGCTGAAAACATCTATCGAACCGTTATTCATTGAAGTTATCCAGATTCGGTTACGTGAATCTATGGCAATATCCATCGGGGCGCTCAACTGTCCCGGCTCTGTTCCGAATTCACCGAACTTTGTAATAAAGCTGCCGTTTTCATCAAATATATTCACCGTTCCCAGCAGGTTATCAAGCACATAAACCCTGCCCCGGTTGTCAACAGCCAGCCCCTGGATTCTTGTGAGCTGTCCGTCTTCAAAACCGAATTCTCCGAAAGTATTCAGTAAATTGCCTTTTGTATCAAAGACGAGAACCTTTGCCGTAATCCCGTTTTCAGTTGCATCAAGCCCTGAAACCGTGCCGCCGTGCTCGGCAACAAGTATCCTGGCGTTTTTTCTGTCGTAAGCTATGCCGGTTGGATAAGCCATAACATCGCTGCCAAATGTTCTGATAACATTTCCCGACAAATCCATGACGATAACCTGCTTTTGTTTGCTATCTACAACATAGAGTTTATTGTCGCCGTCAAACACGGCATCGGACGGATAAGTACAGTTTGTGTAAATTTCACTATCGCCTCCGTTGAAGTCAAACTTTTTGATGGCCCCAACCTTATTATCACTTACCACAAGCTGTTTATCATCATTTACGGCGAGGGCAAGCGGAAAGCCGCCGGAGTTCACTGTGCCGAGAAACTGTCCGGAAGTATCAAATTTAACAATCTCTTTCCTGAAAGCATCGGTTACATAAACAACACCGTCATCATCCAGTGCTATGCGTACCGGCGATTTCAGGCCTTCTGATATTCTGAACAAGAATCCGTTATTTCCGGCTGTTTGCTGGGCAAACAAATCGGGAGTGGATACCCATATTATCAGGAGCCAGCAAACAGCGGGAAAGAAATAACTGATGGAAAACGTAAATATCTTTTTCATAGGCCTCAATTTTTGTGATCGAAATATGACCAGACGATTATTTATTATGGCACGTCAGACATAAAGCGCTTCCTGCATTTGATATTCGGAGTGAGAGGGAAATAGTCTGTCCCGTAGCCACATTGTGACATCCGGAACACCCCTGCGTATTTCTGCTGATGTGCGGATCGTGGCACGAAGTGCACTGCAAATACCCTGACTGGAGGAGATCCTCGGCAATAGTACCGCCCAACCCTGAGGGAGTAGTAGCCGGGTCATATAACCCACCATCCGTAGCAGCCAGCGCCGAACTGTACTCAAATGAAATCGGATGATCATCACGCAGGTCTGGTGTGATGTTTCCCCAGGTAACATACCAGGTGCCACCTGTGAAACCGCCGTGATTTTCAATGGCAACAGTTCCATCGTGACAGGAAAGGCACAACTTTGAAAAGCCATTGGGCTGTCCGGGCGTGGCATCAAGTGTGTTGCTTGTGTAAACCTGAAAAGTTGCCGATGTAACCTCGTGATTCCATAAAGGCGAATCGTTAACTTCCATGTTTGCGTTGTGAGGCGTGTGGCATGGCCGGCAGGCCTCACCGCCACTCCACGAAGCGCCCGTAAAATCGTGGTGACTATTCAATAAACCCTGGCCGAAAGAAATGAAATATAAAAAGATCAGTAGTGAAGTAAAAATAGATCTCATAGTGGTTTTCATTTGACTCTAATTTATTTGGTTTGAAATAAAAAATCTGCTTCAAAAACAAGTGGTTTTTTACGTAAAATCAGTGGAGCAAAAATCACGCCAAAATCACTATGTTTAAATAAAACAGATAGTAGTTTACCTATTGACAATCTTCTGTTTCGTGGTACAGAGATGTTTTTTCAATAAGTATTCAGGGATTATCTTTTTGCGTATTTGACGGTTTCCCCGTCCGACTGTATGAATCAGCCTATATGTTGTGACAGGTTAGACACAGTGCGCTGCCTTCATTGGACTTTCTTAGAAAGTAAGAAACAGTAGCGCCACGTCCATTCGTTTCATAATGTCTTTCGGGATTTCCCGAACCCGCAATATTGTGTACATCATGGCATGATGTACATTCCAATCTGCCGTTATCCAGCAAATCTTCTTCAATCGTACCACCCAAACCGGACATCGTAACGCTTGGATCGCGCAACTTTTTATCTTTCATTGCCAGGCTCGCATCATAGACAAAAGAGACCGGGTGACTATCTCTTATATAAATCCGGGGAGAATTATTTCCTTCGGGCGCCATAACAATGTGGTTGGAAGGAGCCACTGTTTCATCATGACACGAAAGACATTGCTTTGTTTTGCCGGAAGGAAGATTCGGATAACTTTTGACTGTACTTCTGGAATATAGCTGAAAAGTCGTAGCAGTATCATGTTGGTTCCAGTTAAGTGAAGAAGGTGGACTCATATTGTCAGACTGGGTTATATGGCACGGTCTGCACGGATTATTACTGCTCCAGGAATTCCCTTTGAAAGAATGGTGTCCGAGTGGAAATTCCTGACCCATAATAGTTGATATAGGGTTAATTAACAACATAACCGCTATATACGCCAAGAATTTAGACATCTGTTTAAATTTTTTATATTAATGATTATTAATCTGCAAAACGATCTTTAAATTTTGTTACCCGAATAATTCAATCAATTTTCTTTCGGTTTCCTGTTTCAACTCTTTATCGTATTTCAACGAACCAATTTTCATTATGTTTCAATTTTTTTAAACTCTTTGACATTCCGGGTCGGAAACGACATCCTTCTCCCGTTAAAGACAACGAGTGCTTTTTACCTATATAAAAGGCTAAGTACTAATGTGTCACATCAACACGCGACAATTAAGAATATCTATACAGAATTTAAAGGAAGGAAGATAAAACCGGCAATCAGGACAGGTTTAATGCCGATTATCATTTACAATGTCTTTTTTCATTTACTTTTTCATAAATAGTAATCAAAAAGTAACTTTCATCAAATAAAAGTTGAATGGAAATCCGGCTTTAATCAAAGGGGAAGACTGAAAATTGTTTAATTTCTTTTATACTCTCTTCTGGCATGGCACCCGGTCAGGCAGGAACCTCCGTTTTGAGTGACCTGATATTTTATCGGCATTTCCCAGTTTCCAAAGGCTACACTACCTGCTATAAGATGTTCATATTGCGATCCGTGCATTTTATGGCAATCCTTGCAACTTCGCCCTTTATTTCCATGAATATGGGCATAATGCAGGTTTTGATCCCCGTTTCTGAAACCGGTAGCGGATTTTGTTGTCTTTTTTTCGATTAAATCCGTGTCGTGACAAGTAAAACACAATGCAAAGGTGTCGGGTTGTGCAGGGGCATAAAATCCGACAGGAAAAGCGTCCTGTAACAACGAAGGGAAAACGGAGGCATGTGGAAAATGACATCCTGAACAACCGACAAGCTCAATAGCGCCATGAATGACTTTGCTTTTGCTCAATATCTGTTTCATGTTGCTTATCTTTTTCGTCTCTGTTTTAATTGTCCGGTTATGGCAACTCAAACATAACTCCTGATTTTCTTTCAGAAGAAAATACTCCTGCGGCGAGGCATGAGGTGAATGGCAATTCACACAGGTTTCTTTAATTTTAACTGCACCATGGACAACGGGTTTACTGTCAACAGATTCTTTCACATCATCATGGCAGTCAAAGCAAAGGGCGGAAATCGTCTGATCAAGCAAATACTTATCTCTTGAGCCATGTACCTGATGACAATTCCTGCAATCGTCTTCAAACGGCGGGTGCAGGTTTTTTGTCTTCATAAGTTTACCGACATCCTCGTGACATGAAAAACACAGATCGGGCATGGCGGATTTGAGCAAAGACCGGTATTTTGACTGATGCGGGTTATGGCAGGACTGACAATTTCCTTCACTTACAGGCTGGTGTCCGTTATCATGTTTCGCTATTTCCTCGTCGTGACATTCAAAACACAGAGAGGCAACCGGGTTAGCCAGTAGCAAATGTGGGTTCGCGCTACTGTGGGGGGAGTGGCACATCAGGCATTCACCGCCCTCAACCGGTGCATGGATATACTTTTTGGTGTTCTCATCATGACACATATAGCATAAAGCCGGCAATTCATCGGCCATTTTAAAAGCTTTTCCTTCCTCGCCCGGATGGGGCTTGCCGGTTGGTTCGTGGCAGTAATCACACGATTCTTCGGCAGGCGGGTGGACATTCTTGCCAGCCATCAGGTCTCCATGGCAGTCAAGGCAGGTTTTTTCCGGCTCGTCGTTTTGTCCCATGCCTTCGATGCCAAAAACAAGCAGTAAAGAAAAGATAAAGATCATCCAAAAGTATTTCCTCATTTTACCGCGATTTAAATTTCCTGATAACAGTTACATAGGCTCCATTGAAATTAAGGATTTCCCTGTTTAAATAGTTTCGCCGATAAACTTCAAGACCGAGCGTAATATACAATTTTCTGACAACCATGTTTAATTCCGTTTTGGCAATAAGATAGTTCAGTCCGATCTCGTAACCGTTTTGTTCCCTGTAACTTAATTCCAGGTTGAGCTTAATATTTCTGGTGAAACTGTATGCTATTCTCGCTGACACATCTCCATAGGTTTCATCTCTCCGGTCGGCAATTGTTATATAATATCTGAGATTACCTACGAGCGAAATCAATAGTTTCTGTTTAAAGCGCCAAAGCATGTTCCCGTTCAACCTGATTAACTGATAGGGAATGATCGTACTCTCGTAATCATCATATTCGATGCCAAAACGTGCAAACCCGACTTTGAACTTTATACCGTAAAGGTTTTGGTAAAAGTAATTTAACACCAGTAAATCGGATGATTCCACAAAACTATAGTCTTGTTTAGCCCATCTGTAGTACACCTCAATAAACTGATCAAAAAACGTTAAACTGGCCGTAGCTGACTGGCTTATCATATTAAACTTATAAGAACCGGGGAGCATGGCCGTATAATCCACCAGAACCGTTGCATTGTCCGGTATTTTTCCTCCGGGTATCCGTTTGATCTCGATGTAATTATTCTGTTCAAACAACAGATAATCCAGGTCCAGATCGTAGATAACAGTACCTGTTACATCTTTTACAACGACAGACCCGATATCTGCATACGGTTGGTCGAGAAGAGTGATTTGATCATCGGACAGCACATGTTCTTCGTTAGTTACAAAAAACGGCACAGGTTCGCTTACCCTGTCAAAATAGCGATCCAGGAAAGAATAAGAAAGATTTAAATTTCCTTTAGGTATTTTCTTGGTGTACCTGATCTCGAATGCAGTCCGCAGATCATCTTCGCTGTATATTGTGTGCTTGTTGCTGGTGTATTCCGCATAAATATTGGTTTTCAGGCTTTTGAACAGTTGATGGTTCAAATCTACCCTTCCCCTGTGCTGATTAAGCTGGTATATCGGATTGGTGTATTGATAAAAATTATATGAACTTACCAACCTGAAATTTTTGGGTAACCTGAAGGTCATGCTACTCATCACCTGGAACCTGTTGAAATTGTCATACCCAGTTTGGTAGAAATTCGATATGAAAGTCAGCAGGTTATAGCGTCTCATCCTGTCAAACGGGATGCTGCTGTTCAGTTCAATATTGTGTATTTTATTCTCTCTTGGCTCGGGCAGGTAATATTCTGCATGAATGTAATCATCAAAACTGTAACTAAGCCTGTTGTCATCCTGAGTAAAAAAGGTTTTCGAAACTTTAGCTTTGATGCTGCGTTGCCAGTACTTATAAACCTGATTTGTTTCTACTTCTTCCTGATCCCATTTCCCTTCCTCATACGTCACGGAAGCAGGAAGCACCCTGTTTTTGTAATAAATACCTCCTCCAAAAAATCTCCGGCTCATACGGGAATTGGTAAAGTTCTCCCGGTTTACGTAGCTTTGGCCCATATTGACAAAAGCATTCACAGTCAGCTTTTTTTCACGAAAGAATGTCGTTCTGAGGTTCAGCCTGCTCAGTGTTCTTGCATCGGAACGGTCGGGGATGCTTGAGTATTGGTCATTAAGTTTTTCAGGGTTAAATTCACCTTCAAAATCAATTTCCATCAGATTGGGGTTAACGATAAAACTTTTCGATTTCAAAAGAAATCTGCCCGAAAACAGTGTCCCGTTGATTATTTCCTCGAAGCCGGAGCCTAAAATGCGCTGCTGGTACCGGTAACGTCCTTTTACCCCCACTTCACCCGACAACAACTCCTGATTCCAGAAATGGTATATCCCTGCGCCGTTTTGCCCGAAACATTCAACGGAAACAAGCAACAACAAACCTACTAACCTTCTGAATCTCAAATCTCTCATTATCCTTTCAGTTCAAAATAAACCTGTCCTCACCGCCATGCGGGTTATGACATTCCGTACAATCGGCATCTTCGATATCGGAATGTGCCTCATTTTTAAATACATCTTTGGAAAGGTGGCAATTCAGGCACAAATTCTGCCCTGTCCTGATAAGTAAAAATTTGTTTTTACTCATGTGCGGATTATGGCATTGCGTACAAAAGCCTGCATCAACAGGCCCGTGTAACACTTGATACTGGTCCCCGAAACTTTCGTGGCATTGATAGCAAAGCCCCGGTAAGGGCTCAAGCAATTTTCCCATTTGTCCCTGGTTGTGGCAGTTGGCACATTCTTTTTCCTGATAAGGTGGATGAAATATATATTCGGACTTTACCACACGGATAGTCTTAGTTTCCTTACTGCCAGCCATTCTGATGGAATCAGCCCGTGCAATACTGTCTGCTTTATATGGATTCGGTACCCCGTCAAAAAAAAAGGAAAGCGTTTTATAATGTGTCTTTGGTGAGCATGAAATCATCAATGCGAAAGCAAAAGCAAGCAAGATAACTTTTATGTGTAGATCCCTGCGCATCGGCATCCCCGCTTATCATTTGGGCTCTACATAACCATATACATTCACTTTATCAGGACCATACTGGTTGGTAACGAATATCAGGTATTTGAGTCGGAAACTATCGTCAACATAGTTTTCAAAGTATTTTAAATTGTCATAGTCAATAACCACCTTTGCTGGCAACCACATACCACCCGGACCTTTGTAGGGACCTCCGAAAAACATCAACAGATTCCCATCTTTATCGAATATCTGAATATTCTCAAATCCTGCATCCACAACGTACAGGTGTCCATCTCTGTCAACAGCGATACCTTTGGGACGAACAAACTGACCGATGCTTTTCCCGTAACTACCCACAGACCTTACGAACTCGCCGTCATGGGTATAAACTTTTATCCTGAAATCCCCAAAATCAGTAACATATACATATTTATCGGTAACATAGATGTTGGATGGTGAAAACAGGAAATCTTTATCCCCCGGCTCTGCATCGGGAATGCGTTTTAACAGTTTGTAATCATCTTTGTTGTACACATCAATACTATGGCTTGTGAAATTGGCAACCCATATTTTATTATCCTTCACAAAAACGTCGGTGGGTTTTGCATTTTCAGCCTCTCCAAAACTTGCCAGATAACTTCCGTCACTGTTAAAAACGACAATCTGTCTGCGTTTGGGATCAGCAACATAGAGTTTATTGTCATCATCCAGGAAACAATTAACGGGTTTTTTCAGTTGTCCCATGCCTTCCGGGGAAAAGTAATTAAAGTTATGTTTTTCAAGATTAATGACCTCCAGCGCATCCATTTGTGTGTCACAAATATAAATTTTACCGTCGCGTATGGCCAGGCCATAAGGTTTTACTATACCCATGTCGGGCAACTCGCCAAACAGGAATCGTGCAAATCCCGATCGTTTTCCCGTTATATCAAGTGAGCTACTGATTTTCGTCAGGTACTGTATCCTTGTTGTGTCGGGCGGTGAGGGATAAATGATGATGTTTTCAGATGATATATTTTTATGTATCTTCCGCGAACATGATATCGAAAGCATTAAAAACAAACTACTTATCAGGATAACATAAAGCTTTATGCCTTTCATAAATATAGCCCTTAAATTTTTGGATAAATATACTAAAATGCTAAGAATAAAAAAGGTGATTTCTCAATCACCTTTTTTAAACTCATATTTTTCAAATAATGTTATTTGTTGTGGCAGGTCAGGCATAATGCGCTGGCTGCATTACTTTTGACAAGCAATTTAGCCACACCTGATCCGTTGTGTACATCATGGCAGGAAGCACACTCCAATTTCGTACCGAATAACATATCAGCATCTATGGTGCCGCCCAGACCGGAGTTTGTTGTCGTCGGGTCATACAATCCACCGTCGGTGCTTGCAAGGGTAGCATCATAAACAAACGATATCGGATGGTCATCACTCAAATCCGTACCAAGAAGTTCGTCACCGGAAATGAATGTAGTTCCATTGGTTTTTCCGCCGAAATTGTCAAGTGCAACGGTTCCGTCGTGACAACTCAGACACAATTTCGAAATCCCGTCAGGTTGCCCTACTGTAGCATCCAGTGTGGAGGATGAATAAACAGTATACGTCGCGGTAGATAACTGGTGGTTCCACAAAGGGGCATCAGTTACGCTAATATCAGCGTGGTGCGGTGTATGGCAAACAATGCAGATTTCGCCCGATGGGTTCCAGGTTTCGCTCGAAAAATCATGAGCAGAACCGGAAATGTTCTGTCCCAAAGTAACCTGGGCCAAAAAAAGGATAAATAATCCTGCAAAAAGTTTAATCAGTGTTTTCATTTTAATTTTGTTTAATGATTAATTAATGATTTTCTTTTTCTTTTGATAATAAATTCACATTGCAAAGATATTGCAAAGTTCGTGCCTGTTGTGATGCTTAAAGAAATTTAGAATTAATCCAAATATAGTATGTTCAACAAAAAGCCAATGGCAGATAATCAAACGCGGCTTTACAAAAATATAAAAATGTCAATACATCCGTTGTTAACCCGGTATTTATGAATTAATGAGGTTAAGATATTCAAATCTCCGGTTTTTTTAGCCGGCTTAAAATTATCAATATTAGGGGATGATACATATAACCTGTTAGAAATTTTTGTTAAAAATCAATTTTTTTTGGGTTCCTGATAATAAAAACAACAAAATATGTGTTTATAGCAGCAGCCGCAAACAAAACCGGGGCATTTCACCCAGGTGGCGTGGGGCATTTCACCCTATCCCGCATTACAAACCGTATTTCTTTTTTTTATACCGCAGCGCATCCCTTGAAATACCTAACATTTTCGAGGCTTTGGTTTGATTATACTCACTTTTCTGAAGAGCTTGCAGAATTAATTGTTTTTCCAGGGTTTCCAGTGAAATGCCTTCTTCGGGAATATCAAACTGATATGGGTTTCCGGTTTCAGGCGCCTGACCGGTAACCAAAGCTGTATTAATCTCACACGGCAGGTTATCCGGTCGGATTTTATCATTATTTTCAAGAATAATGGCGCGTTCCATTACATTGCGCAATTCCCTTATATTACCCGGCCATTTATAATGAGACATCAGTTCCAGGGCATTACGCTCAACACCCTTTATTTTTTTGTTAAACTGACTGTTGAACAGCTCTATGAAATAGTCTATCAACAAGGGGATATCTTCTTTGTGTTCCCGAAGCGGAGGAATATCAATCTGAAATACCTTCAGACGATAATATAGATCCTCCCTGAAAGTTTTTTGCTCGATGGAGTTTATAAGGTCTTTGTTCGTGGCGGCAATAATGCGAATATCCACGGGAATTTCTGAAGTGCTTCCCAGACGCTTTATTGTTCTGTTCTCAAGCACACTCAATAGTTTTACCTGTGTAGCGAGGTTTATTTCACCGATTTCATCAAGGAAAACCGTACCCCCTTCAGCTATTTCAAAAAGTCCCTTTTTCATTTTGGCTGCATCCGTAAAGGCTCCTTTTTCATGCCCGAAAAGTTCACTTTCAAGCAGGGTATCGGGAAAAGTAGAACAATTAATGGTCACAAAGGGATTTTCTTTTCGACTACTTTCGTTGTGGATTGCGCGCGCAAACAAATCTTTCCCTGTTCCGCTTTCGCCCAAAAGCAAAATGGTGGTCGTTTCGGAACGGGCAATTTTTTTGGAAATCTGGACAATTTGTTTGAAGACCGGTGACTCGCCGATAATATTGTCGAAGGTAATTTTCTCCCGTTGCTGCCGCCTCAGCAACTTGATCTCGGTATTGATGTTGATGTTGTTTTTAATGTTTTCGATGAGCAGGTTAACTTCATCAAACGAAAACGGTTTGTTAATGTATTCGTTTGCGCCGTTTTTCATCGCCGTCACAGCGGTATCAATTGAGCCATAGGCGGTCATAAAAACAATGATGGCATCCTCGTCTATGGATTTGATTTTTGTAATCACTTCAAGTCCCTGAATGCCGGGCAGACGGTTGTCAACAAAAACAATGTCAGGATAATATTTCTCAAACAATTCGATTCCTTCCTCGCCTGTTTCCGCCAGGTAAACCCTGTAGCCTTTTACATTTAAATGTTTCTCGAACGACCACCGGATGAGTTTTTCATCGTCAATGACCAGGATTTTCAATAACTTCATGGTTGTTTCACTAAATATGCCGGTTTTAAAAAAATTATCCTGTTGGTAAAATTACATAGAATCTGGTCCCTTTTGATTCTTCACTTTCAACCCGGATTCTGCCTTTGTGTTTTTCCACAATTTCCTTGGAAATAGCGAGGCCCAGTCCTGTTCCTTCTGTGTGTGTAGTATAAAACGGGTTAAATATATTCTCTAAAACGTCCTTTGGTATCCCCGTGCCTGTGTCCTCAACGATAATCGTCACCTTCTTGTTTTCCGGGTCGTAAGCTGTTTTAAAAGTAATAACTCCTTTTTGCGGTATGGCCCGAATGGCATTCAGACCCAGGTTGTGCAAAACGTTCTCTATTTTCTCATTATCGAACGGAAATAAGGGTATGTCTTCCTGTAATTCTTGTCTGAATTCAATTTTTTTGTTCCGGGTCTGGTTTCTGATAAAAAAGATCAGCGTCCTTATTACGTCGTTTATGTTGTTCATTTCCGGGTTGATGCCGCTGGGGCGTGAAAATCTCAACATGTTTGTAATGGCATTGTTCACCCGCTCTGCCTGCCGACGGATTTCTTCAAGTATTGGTTTGTTTTCATCTTCCGGTACTTGTCTGACCAGTATTTCGGCAGCATTGGCAATACCGGTCAGGGGATTTCTGATTTCATGTGCCAGTCTTGAGGCCATCTCGCCGATGGTGGCCATTTTCCTCTTGTCGTCCAGTTCTTTTTGATGATAAATCTGAAGCTGCTGCTGTGTTTTCTGAAAAGTGTCAACCATTTCGTTAAAGCTCTTTCCAAGCTCAGCAAGTTCCCTGGATTTTGGGATGGCAATTCGTTCGTTCAGGTTTCCTTTATTTATCCGGTTGATTGTATTGTGAAAACTGTTCAGAGACCTTCTGACTAAGCGGTAATGCACCAGAAAGGCAGAAGCCAATACAAGAAAAACGATCATAGCCGAATACCCTAAACTAAAATTCCGCATTAAGGCAATATGCTGGTTTGTCCTTTCCAAAGTTATATCAAACACAAGCATGCCCAGATATTTTTTGGAAGAGTGGTGGCATTGATAACATTCCGGTGAGTTCCGAAAGCGGATATAAGCCCATAACCCGGGTTCATTACCATCCTTATAGGACTGTATGTAAGTATCTTCCGGTAATTCGGATATTTTTTTAAACCCTAAAATTTCTCTTGAAAGCGAGTCAGGTCCTGACAGATAGACGAGGCTGTCATTCGAATTGAATAAGTATAAGCGGTAAAAATATTTGTTTTTTTTAAAACTATCCAGCAACGGATGCAATGCCTTGCCGCCAACCTGCGAAATTGTTTGCAGGAACTGGGCATGCATTATGCTTAAGCTGCTGTAAATGTCCTCTTCTGCATGTTTGTACATCTCTCTCGACATGTAGCTGTTAAATAAGAAAAGCGCAAAAAACGACATGGTACTGACCACCAGGAAAATGGTAATACTAATGATCAGTCTGAATGAATACCGCTTCATAATCCTGCTTTAGAATCAGTATGATTTTCTCCTGTGATTTTTTCCATGGCATTTCAGGGTACACCTGCCTTTATAAGAGCCTAAATCCTCAAAATACAGTTGGCCCATGTTATTGGGGTGAACAATACCTATATCAAAATTTATCAAATGGGTATTGTTAGTGGTATTCCCCTGTGTACTGCTTATGCCGTGCGGATCATGGCAGGCATTGCAGGGTGCATCTTCCTCCGTAATATGTTTTTTGTGAACTTTCTCCTGAAAGTTGTTACCCCCACCGATGATCTCATTCCGGTCATGGCACTGATAACACAGTTCATAAGCTGAATAGGATTCCGGGGTATAATCCGCCGTCGTATAATTGAACTTCAGTATCTGCGGATAAATTGATCCGTGGGGCCCTGCAGGCGAACCGGTTCCGTCGCTGGCGTGGCAATCGGTGCAATAGATCAAACTGCTCTCGGTAAGAGGAGGAATCAGGCTGGGAACATCGGGGTTGGTTCCCGGTCCGGCGATGGGGTGAAAAGACGGGTTGCCCACGTCGAACTCAAGTCTGACATTGTTCTGTTCGATTTGTCTTGACGTCGGGCTGGCCGGTTTATCGGGGCTATCAGCATGACATCTGAAACATATTTCGTACTCATATTGCACCGGATCCACATCTCCTCCTGAAAGGTTAATGCCTTTCACACCTTTGTTAAATCCACGGACATAAGGAGCATTGGCGCTTGTATTGTTTACTGCATGAGGGTTGTGACAGTCTTCGCACTCAACATGCTTGGTCAAAACCAGCGCTCCCTCCGAAGCATCATGAATTAGATTATAAGCATAGACATCATGGATATACGCTTTGGTCAATTGAAGCTGAATGTCAGTTGATGCCACATTTCCATTATGGCAATACAGACAATTGTTCTCCTCAGCCTGATAATTCAACAGTCGTTCGTTAAGTCCGGCATTATGCGGATTATGACAATTCTCGCAGCCATTTTCAGCTACCGTGGTGTAAGGCGTATGGAACCAGGGATCATTACCCGATCCGTTCCAGGTTGCAGTAGAGTTTCGGTGACTTGATGATATCCAGTAATTCTTGTCGTGACATTGTGTGCACAGATTAGAATATTGGGTGGTGATCACAAGAAAATCGGTGTAAATATTTTTATGCGGATCATGGCAGGCCGTACATTGCAATTTATCATTCTCGAGGACAATGGGCCAGGAGATATTGACAGGATCCACCAATTCGCCGTCGGCAGCAGCCAGGGCAGAATTGTAAACAAACGAAACCGGATGGTCATCAGTCAGGTCGGTTGTCAGGTTGGTATTTCCGGCAGGCATGACAGTGATACCCCCGCTGAAATCAATTGGCACAGGGCGGCTTAAAACACTTCCCAGCGCTATTGTTCCATCGTGACACGAAAGACAAAGTATGGATGAACCGTCGGGCTGACCAATAACTGCCTGCGTGGTTGTGCTGTTATACAACGAATAATTCAAACCCGGATCCTCCCGGTTCCATAATGGTCCCTTCGGAGCGCTGTTGTGAGGCGTATGACAAAAAATGCATATTTCCGTTTCACTCACTGCTTTGATCTGACCCGGCCCGCTGACCGATAAATTGTGAACCGTATTCACAATCGACTGCGAAAACAACCACGCCGGGATCAAAAACAACAGTATTAATTTAATCCTTATCATTATCATTTAAACGTCCGTTAATAAGTTGAAAAACCTGAATGCGCGAATTATAACTATCTGCAACATAAATAAAATCGTTGTCATCAATGAATATCCCCGTAGGCAGCCAGAATTTACCGTCTTTTCTACCCTGCCCGCCAAAATAATACAGGAAGTTACCGTTCTTGTCAAAAATTTGCACGGCATGAAATAAAGCATCAACAATATAAATGTTTCCAAACGAATCGGTTGCGATTCCTTTAGGCCGTGAAAAATAACCCGTAGCATCACCTATCTCTCCAAACATGCTTATAAACTCCCCCTCGCTGTTCAGTATCTGTACCCTGAAGTTCATTGCATCAACTATGTAAACAAGTCCTGATTTGTCAATCCAGAGGAAAGTGGGGAAATTAAATTCAAGCGGGCCGTCGCCTCTTTTGCCGATATGCCGGATCACCTTGCCCTGTAAATCCAAAACCGTGATCCTGTGCAGGGCGGTTTCCACTACCCAAACTTCATTTTTTAAAGAGGAAAAAGCAATCCCTGTCGGTTGGTCTAATTTCACCGCAGGACAAAATTCAAGTAATTTGTCTGCACTTTCATCCTTATTCAATTTAAATACTTTATTAAGCCTTGATTCGGTAAAAAGCAGGTCGCCCTGCGGCAAAGCACAAATGCCCACCAGTGAAGTATAGTGTTGATGAAACGACTGGGGGATTTCACCCACCCCATCCTGTACTTTCAACAAACTACCCAGTCCCTGGTCAAGTACCCAGAATGAATCCGGGTTTTCGGCAAAAACGGAAATAGGCTTGCTTAAAACTATTGCCTCCTTCTTGCCAAAAAAGAACTCTGCTATCCGGTCAACCAGATTAACCTCTACCTTACTTTTCTCCGTTGGGAACTTGGTTACCAGACGTAAACGATTGATCTCAACCCCTTTTTGATCATAAATCCCTTCCGTTTCCTGTGCCCTCACCGGTAGAAGAAAAACAAGGTACAAAAGACAAAAAACAACCGCCTTTAAGGATAGTTTACGAAAAGAATAAATACTCAAACCGTTCATTTGCTCCATAAAATGGATTTTAAAACTCATTACCTGAATCCAGGCTATACAAGATACTTCAATTTTATTGCCAAATATAAGTTATTACCGATAAAATTGACAATAATACGATAAAAGCATTCCCAATTACCCTGTCTGTTATACGGTATAATTGTATTGCAGGTTCTGCCTTCAGGTACAAAAGAATAATTTTTAAAGTTACCCGAAAAATCCCTGAATAATCCCACCGTCATGCGAGAAGGTCTGTCCGGTTACATACCGTGACAGAGGAGACAACAGCCAAAGGGACAGAGGCGCCATTTCATCGGGGGAAGCCATCTGCCCGACAGGTATTTCATTTTCAAATGCTTGTCTGGCTTCTTCGGTTGTGATATTTTCCAACTCGCTTTTCTTGATGAACAGGCGTTCCAGGGCTGCTGTGGAATGATAACCCGGCGCCAGGATATTGGCCGTTATGCCCACGGCGGCAACTTCCTGTGAGAGCGTTTTTACAAAGCCCACGACGGCAGGTCGTAAAGCGTTACTGAGAATAAGATTTTTTACGGGCTGCTTTACCGACACGCTTTCGATGTAAACCAACCGCCCGTAATGTTGCTTCCTGAAAACGGGTAAAAGCCTTTTTGTAAATCTGATCTTCCATTTTACCACACTGAGCCATGATGCTTCCCATTGCTCCATGTTGATCTCATCAAATCCACCCGCAGGCGGTCCTCCCGCATTGATCAACACGCCGGAAAGATTTTTCATGCCTTCCCATCGTGTCACCTTATCCTGTGTGCCTTCAAGCGTAATATCCCCCGCAAAGTATTCGATCAGACCGGGAAACTGTTCTTTAAGTTTTTTCAGTTTCTCTTCAGTCCGGCTGACTGCCAGCACATTTGCACCTTCTTTTGCCAGCGCTTCGGCAATGGCACGCCCGAAACCGCTTCCGGCGCCCGTAACGATGAAGTTCTTATCTTTTATCTGAAAATCCATGAAACTTTTATTTGACCTCAAATATAAGAAATTCATCCTTCTGGTTTTTCAGACGTATATAGGTTATGATTTTTTTGCCGCGGATGGGTTTTGAAGCCGAAGAATGAATTCTACGGCTCTGTGTCATTCTATCCCTTCGGGTGAGGGGCTGCCATGAAAATAATGTTCTATGGTTCATCTGCGGATATTTGCGTCGGATTTTTTGAATTGTTTATCTCAAAAGTTATATTTCCTTGTTTAATCTTAAATCTGCCCGCCTTTTCTCTATTTTTGCCAACCGAATCATACCGGAATGAAAAAGAACAACCAGATTGTACGAGGAACTATTGCCATCAGCATTTCCGCCATTATGTGGGGATTCGACGGCGTGGTACTTACGCCCCGGTTGTATAACCTGGATGTTATTTATGTCGTTTTCATTTTACACCTGATCCCATTTGTACTGATGAATGTCATTTTTTTCAGGCAATATGCGCAGATCAGGAATTTTGTCAGACAGGATTATATCACATTCACGCTGATAGCCGTTTTCGGCGGGACCCTTGGTACCTATGCCATTGTAAAAGCCTTATTTCTGGTCAATTTTCAACAATTATCGGTTGTTGTGTTACTCCAGAAACTGCAACCCATCTTTGCCATTGTACTGGCAGGTCTGCTCCTCGGTGAAAAAATCAGGAAGGATTTTGCGCTATGGGCTTCCGTGGCAATCGTTGCCAGTTACTTCTTAACATTCGGACTACACCTCCCAAACCTGAATACCGAAAAGAACACCATTCTGGCTGCCCTGTTTGCTTTGTTGGCTGCTTTCTCATTTGGCAGCTCAACGGTTTTTTCAAAAAAAATATTGCTGAACTATAATTTTATCACAGCCACTTTTTACCGTTATGGTTTTACCACACTCATCACCGGGTTAGTTGTTTTAATTGGTGGAAAATTTCACTGGATCTACCAGACTACCGAAACAAACTGGCTTTATTTTATTATCATCGGACTGACTACCGGCTCGGGGGCCATCTTTATTTATTATTACGGCTTGCGCCGGGTTAAAGCCATCATTGCTACAATCAGCGAACTCCTGTTTCCCATATCCGCCATACTGTTCGATTACCTGATCAATGGCAGCATCCTCTCCCCTGTCCAGTTGGTCAGCGCTGCCGTAATGGTATTTGCCATCATCAAATTAAACAACTAACGCTGTGGTGTCCTGTTAACAGGTAAAACAGAAGTTTTTTGGCGAAATCAAAAAAATTTACCTCAACATTAGCCTGTTTTTAAAACTTAAAAAAGATATATCTTTACACGCTCCTTTTATCAATAAAAATGTGATATTATGTCTGAAGAAATTAAATTGGTTTATACCGGTTCAAGAGCAGAAGGATTATGGGTCCAGGAGATTTTAAAAGAAAACGGAATCGGATCAATACTGAAAGATACGCTTTCCTCAAGTGTGCAGGGAGGCTGGGCTGACGGGTCCCCTGAAGATGCACTCCTGATCTACGTGGAATCTTTTAACTATAAAAAGGCAAAATCTGTTCTTGATGAATATTTTAAAAAGCGTAAACCGCTAAAAAATGACAACGATAATAGTTGATGACGGTTTTGAACTCCGGCCGGTAACGCCGGCTTCCGCACAAACTATCTTTAAAAGTATTATACGTTCCGGCGACCATCTTCGCCGGTGGCTGCCTTTTATTGAAAATACAAAATCAGTCGGCGACACGCGTCGCTTTATCAAAACAACAATCAAGACCCCCTGTCCGAAAAAGGATATGATCTTCGAGATCAGCGTAAACAATGTTTTTGCCGGATTGATCAGCCTTAAAGAAATAGACAATCTCAATGCCAAAGCCGAGATCGGTTATTGGCTGGATGTAAACATGACCGGAAAAGGGATCATGCAGCGGGCCTGCAAAGCGCTTATCAGTTATTCTTTTGATGAATTGAAATTGAACAGGGTCTGGATCAAAACTGCCGTCGGGAATAAAAAAAGCGCCGCAATACCGGTTAACCTGGGTTTTTATTTCGAAGGCATCGAAAGAGATGGCGAACTACTGAATGGTAAGTTTCATGACCTTATGGTTTACAGTATGTTAAAAAACGAATGGAAACAATGATGGAACCCGCATTGCTTAACTATTTTATTTACAATGACGAGTTAAAAGACACCTGCGATTTCAACAGCCGTTTTATTGAAAAAGGCCCGGGAATATATGAGGTCATCCGGTTTCAGGACGGGAAGCCGCTTTTTCTCGACGAACACATCCGGCGGTTTTTCCAATCGGCAAAATATGAAAAACTCCCGCTTGAACTTACTGAAGAACAAATACGGGAACGCATCAAAACATTAATTATAAGCAACCGTGCAAAACAAGGCAACATTTTCTTCGAACTGACGATCAACCCGGAAAAAGGCCCTGTTTTTACGGCGTGGGTCATGCCCTCCTATTATCCCTCGAAAGAGGAATTAACAAACGGCGTGGTAATCAAAACCATGACCGGAGCACGAAAAAAACCGCATTCAAAAAGGATCAACCTGCCCGTACGTAAAACGGCGGATAAAATAATACAAGGTGAACACGTTGCCGAAGTACTGATGATCTCCGACAGCGGGCTGGTCACCGAGGGCAGTCGGTCGAATATCTTTTTTGTAAAAGATACCGCACTTTACACTCCTCCGCTCAAGCTGGTACTTCCCGGTATAACCCGTTCGGTTATCATCCGTCTGGCCCGGGAAAACGGGATAAAGGTGTTTGAAGAAGACATACGGTTTGACCACATTCAAAGATTTGATTCCTGCTTTTTGACCAGCACTTCAAGGGACGTCTTGCCTGTCAGGCAGATAGATAAACTCCGCTATTCCGTTTCAAGCCCGGTAATCCGGAAATTAATATCCCTTTTCGAGGATATGGCTTTTGAATATTTTCTGAATTTTTCGTGGGACTGACCTGACGGTATTATTCCGAAGCATCATCATAATAGATCCTGTAAATACAACCGGCATAATCATCCGAAACATACAGCGCGCCATCCGGCCCCACAGCCACATCGGCCGGACGACCCCAGAAATTCTCGTTTTCGAGCCATCCTTTGGCAAAAACTTCGTAACGGATTGCTTTGCCATTCTTTACGGTAACAAATGAAACCTGGTATCCTACTTTTTTCGACCGATTCCACGATCCGTGTTCCGCAATGAATATTCCGTTTTTGTATTTGTTTTCAAACATTTCGCCTGTGTAAAAGCACATGCCGAGGGTTGCGCTGTGTGCCTGGATTTCCCATTGAGGCAGAGTAAACCTGACGCCTTCGGGCCTCTTATTCCAAAATACAGGATCTTTTATATTTTTCCCGTGCAGATACGGAAAACCGAAATGCAATCCCGCCACCGGAGCCCTGTTCAATTCGTCGGGAGGTATATCATCCCCCATCATATCACGTCCGTTATCGGTAAACCACAATACCCCTGTTTCAGGGTGAAAATCGAATCCGACCGTATTTCTTACTCCCCGGGCAAATATCTCAAAACCGCTACCATCTTTGTTTATCCGGCAGATTGTCGCATAAACGGGGTTCACGCTGTCACAAACATTACACGCCGCCCCTACCGGAACATACAGTTTTCCATCCGGCCCGAAACGGATATATTTCCAGCCATGCCATGTGGCCGTGGGGAACCGGTCTGTCACAATCTCCCTGACCGGCGAATCGAGGTGTTCAAGGATATCGGGATATTTATAAATGGTCGAAACCGCCCCCACATAAAGGTCACCTTCATAAAAATCAAGTCCTGATGGCATGTTCAGCCCTGAATCAATGACAATTGCTTTGTTGTTTTGAATGGCATAAACATTGCCGGCATTTCTCGACCCGGCAAACAAGGTACCGTCCGGCGCAAAAGCCAAAGCCCTTGCATTTTTTACTCCTTTGGCAAAAATTTCAATATGATAATGCTCAGGCAACCTGATGTTTTCAATATAAACAGGCCTCTCCTGTGCCCAACCGGATATTCCCGGCCCGAAGACAAACAAAAGACACTGAAACCAAATAATCGTTTTCATAAGCAGTAAACTGATTTTTCCAAAGATAACAAAACTATGACAGATTTTCATCGGGAATTACTCTCTATTTTTGTACATTTACTCGTTTTTTACAAATCAAAAGAGCAGGTGACCTTATTCTGTAAAACAATTAACAAATTGATTCTTCCGGAAATTTTCTTGTTGTTTGTTTCCCTGTCCGCGATAAGTATTCCGGGAAATGCACAAAAGAAAGTGCCGGATGATTTTTGTATCACGTCAGAAGAAAAAAAACTTTTTGATGACATCAATGCATTGCTTACCGATTATAATAAAAAAGCGTTAAAACTTTCGGCCTCTTTGTCGTATGTGGCCCGTCTTCACGTGGACGACCTGTTGAAAAACAGACCGGATACCAGCATTTGCAACCTCTCGAGCTGGAGCGACAAAGGTGCGTGGACCGCCTGTTGTTACAATAAATATGTAGCGGACCAGGAATGTATGTGGGGTAAACCCAAAGAGCTGACTACTTACCCTTACCGCGGATATGAACTGGCCGGTTATTTTCAGGATGAGTTTACAGCCGATTCGGTGATTGAATTGTGGTCATCGCAAAAGGAAGTCCTGGATATGATTCTTGCCCGCGAAAACTATTCAAAAAAAGAATGGGTTTGTATGGGGGTAGGGATGAACGGGCATTATGTTTCCGTTTGGTTTGGCCAGCGGCCTGATAAGGTAAAACCACCTCCTGTATGCGATACTTCCGAAATTGTTCTGACAACTTCAAAAAAAACGAAAAAAAAATCAACTGTCAGCTATTATCTGATCATTGCTTCTTTTACAAACGAAAGAGATGCGCGTGAAGCCATTAAAAGGTTCAAAAAAAACGGATTTAATAATGTCGGATATTTAAAAACCAACGGAAAAGTGCGCATTTATCTCGACCGTTATTCCAACATTAAAGAAGCCATGTACGCCAAACAAAACCTTCCGTACACCTATCGTGATGCATGGATATACAAGGAATGATCTCCAAAAAATAATCTATCTTTGAACCCTTCTATTTTTTAGGGAGTACTTGTCAACAACCGGGTTAATTATAGGAAAAGTGGAAAATATCATCTAAAATTCTGATTTCTGTTGAAATAAATTTTGAATATTCAAATAAACGAGGTCATGCCTGAATACAAGCTAACAGAAGTAACTGATAAAAAAACCGTTAAAAAGTTCCTTGAGCTTCCTGTTGAGATCAACCGGGGTGATGACAACTGGATCAGGCCTTTGGATGATGATATCGAAAAAATATTTGACCGCAAAAAGAACAAGCTGTTCAGAAACGGAGATGCCATCAGGTGGATCATGGAAGACAACAACGGGAAAGTCGTAGGGCGTGTTGCTGCTTTCTATGATGAAGCCACTGCAAAGAAAAACGACCAGCCCACAGGCGGCATCGGTTTTTTTGAATGCATAAACGATCAGCAGGCTGCCAACCTGCTCTTTGATACCTCGCGTGAATGGCTCAAAAACAAAGGCATGGAAGCCATGGACGGCCCGGTCAACTTCGGTTCGCGTGAAAATTTCTGGGGATGCCTTGCCGATGGCTTCTATGAACCTATTTACAAGATGCCCTATAACCCCAAATATTATAATGACCTGTTTGAAGGATACGGTTTTCGGAATTATTTCAATCAGTACACTTATCACATGCCGTTGAACCCCGACCTGCTGGATCCTGTGATCAGGGAAAAGGCCGACAGGTTATCAAAAAACCCAAAATACCGTTTCATTATTTATGATAAAAAGCAAATGGAGAAATTTGCTGAAGATTTCATGATCATCTTCAACAAAGCCTGGGGACCCTTTTCCGGCGTCAAACCCTTTAGCAGGCAACAAGCCCTTGGTATGTTCAAATCCATGAAACCTGTGGCTGACCCGCGAACCCTTATTTTCGGATATTATGATAACCAACCCATTGGGTTTTTTATCATGATCCCCGACCTGTACCAGGCATACCGGCATTTTGACGGCAGGTTCGGAACGGTTAACAAATTGCGACTCCTCTATAAATTAAAAGTCAGCAAAAATTTCACCCGGCTGGTCGGGTTGATTTTCGGAGTAATTCCCGAATTTCAAAAAAAAGGGGCCACATCGGGACTTATATTACGTTTTGAAAAAGAAGTCGTTAAACCTGATTTTCACTATACCGACCTCGAAATGAACTGGATAGGAGACTTCAATCCCGCTATGATGAAAATTGCTGAACTTATCGGCTCAAAGATCAGGAAAACACACATTACCTACCGGTATTTGTTCGACCGGAAAAAAGAATTCAAACGGGCAAAAAAGGTCAGTTAGTTGCTTTTATGAAAGTTAAAACCATTCTTTTTTCAGGCTTGTTTGCCTTATCCCATTCCGTTTACTCACAGGGTATCTATCAGCCCACACAGGTTTGTTGCGACATCACCGATGAAATACTGAACCTGAATGTTATTTCGGCAAAAAACAATATCAGAGGACAATTAAGGAAAACGCCCGATAATTTTTATCTGTATTATCTTGATCAATATGCCGATTTTATCAACTTGCTGATTGCCCCCAATGAAAACAAATTCAGGCGCTTTAAAGACAACTACTCTGCTTACCGGGAGATAATGGATGACAATGATAATGATTCCCCGTATTATTATTTTATCAAATCAACCATGCAATTGCAAATGGGACTGGTCAAATTAAAATTCGGCGATTACATCACGGGGATCAATCATGTGTTCAGGGCTTACCGGAATACAAGGAAAAACACAGAGAAATTTCCTGATTTTTACGGGAACAAAAAAATGAACGGACTTTTCAATCTTATTCTGACCAACATTCCTCCGTTTATCAGAAATGTGGCAAAAGTATTTGGCGTGAAACCCAGTAACCAAAATCCGATTGATTTGCTTGAGCAATACAAAACCGGCGTAACCGGTAAAAAAGGTTTAAAAGTTGAAGCGGATATTTTCATCACGCTGGCCTATTTGCTTGAAAAAGAACCGGATAAAGGTTTCCTCCACATTTCTTCTTTGGATCCTGCAGAATACAATAATTTTCTTGTAAAATATTTTTACGGCAACCTGGCTTACCATGCCCGTGAAAACGAGAAAGCCCTGAAAGTGTTCCGCACCATAGACATCAACAGGACAGAGGTTCCGTTTTATCCCTATTATTTCCTGTACGGAAAAATATTAATGAATAAACTGGATCCGCACGCAAGCGACTACTTCGTGAAGTTCATCAGCGAAACCAACGGAATAGACTACCTGAAACAGGCCCATCTTTATCTGGCATACGGTTACCTGCTGAAAGGGGAGAAAGAAAAATATGAGATTGAGTTGACCCTGGTAAAAAAGACGGGATCGGATAAAACCGAACGTGACCGGGATGCACTCTGTGATCTAAAATCGGGTTATACGCCTGATACAACCCTGCTTCAGGCATCGTTTCTTGAAAAGGGCGGGTATTTTACCGAAGCCAGCGTGAAATTATCACATTATAACTTTTCTCATCAACAACCGGTCCCCGACAAATTAAATTACATGTTGCTTAACGGTAACGTTGCACTGGGGCTTCACGATACGATCAGCGCCACCGGCTATTATAAAGAAACCATTGCCATCGGCGAAAAGGAAAAGTACTTTTTTGCCTGTAATGCAGCTTTAAATCTGGGAATGATATATGAAAGCCGGGGTGATCTCATAACCGCCCGGTCATATTATGATCTTTGCAAAGACCTGTATGATTCGGGTTATTATGAATCCATCATAGACAAAGCTGAAAAAGGCCTGGCGCGCATTGAAGCCGGATTGAAAAAATAAAACATTCGTATTTCCGAAAGCAGGCGTTTGTCATCCGTAACCCAAAATCTTAGTATCTTTAGCCCGCATTTGTCAATCAAAATGTTAACCATGTTTCACAGACCAATCCGAATTCTTTTCATTTTACTCCTCGTGATCCTGGCAGGGTATGCCGCTTTTCCACAGGAATCCAAACCGCAGATAATGATATCACCTGAGGGCGATACGATTACAATTAAGGCGATAGAATTATCCCAGATCACTTCAAGTATTGAAGAATCCTATAATACCATCAAAAATGTTCGTCAGGTTCTCGCAGACAACAAAGACCTGCAGGGGTTTGATTCGCTTTACGTTTTGGGGATGAAATATTTGAAAGAGGAAAAGGAAAAAATACTGAAAAATGAAGATGAATTTACCCTTATCCAGATTGATAATTTCATGAAACAATGGGAAGCAAATCAGGCAAAAGCCGATATGTGGAAAACAAGAATACAAAAACGGGTAAAAATATTAAACGATAATTTATTTATTGTTTCCGTTTTAAAGGAGAAGTGGCTGGTAACCTATAAAAAATCGAGGAAAGCAGGTGTTCCCGAGAACGTTTTGACAAGCGTTTCGGATCTCATCGTAAAACTGAAAGACCTTGAGAAAGAGATTAAACGGGAACAAAACAAAACGCTGGATATGCAAAACAACATCACCAAGGTGATGCTTATGATAGATCAAACACTCACGGAGTTAAATAAGATCCAAACGGTCGTTCAGTCCGACTACCTTCGCCAGGATAGTCCGCCATTATGGAGCGCGGGCGATTCAACCATTAATCCGCGCAGTACAAGCTTACTCATTAAACAATCAGTGGCGTCCAACCAAAAAAGTATTTCCCTGTTTTTTGGTGAAAACAAAAACACAATGATTTTCCACGTGATCCTCTTTTTCCTGATCTGGGGAATACTGTATTTATTATACAAACAGTCGGATAAACTGGAAGCAAAAGTCGAATCCGAAGGTATGCAAACAATACTTTCCAAATCCAGGGAGATCATTTCACGACATGTTGCCGACGCGCTTATCATCGCCATGTTTCTCACTTTATGGCTGTATCCTCCTATGATCAGTTCGATTAGTAAAGTTATCCAACTGGTTTTTCTCATCATTGCCATTATCATCCTGCCCGGTTTTACCAACAAGAAAATAAAACCTTTTCTGTACATCGTACTCGTGCTTTATCTTATCAATCTTTTTCATGTGATGATCCCGGGCAAAACTTTATTTATAAGGATTATTTTAGTGGTGGAAAATATTCTCTCCGCATGGTTACTCTATAAGATATTTAAATCCGTTGAAATAATTTTCCCGGGGTTTAAATCAAGCCGGTGGGGATTTTTTGTGTACCTGATACCCGTGTTCCTTCTTTTTCTCGCTACATCATTTATAGGGAACCTGATTGGCTTTGTGAATATTGCTTTGCTGTTGAATAATGCGGTGACAGATGCCCTCATCAGTATTGTCATTTTAACCCTGGCGGTAATGGTCTTCATAGCCACTTTCTCGATTTTGATCAGGATGCCCTGGGTACTTAAATCGAATCTGATCAGGAATCACTTTACATTGACCGAAAAACGGATCTATCAAATAATCCGGATCGTCGGAATATGGCTATGGATTAAATCGGTATTGACAGATTTAAGTCTTTATTCCATTCTTTACGACTGGTTCACCGGGTTAACATCAATTTCATGGAAGGTTGGGAAAACAACGATCGAGTTAGGAGGAATAATCAATTTCTTCCTGATCATCATCATTACTTATTATGTAACCAGGTTTATTAAAATCATACTAAACGAAGAAGTTTTTCCGCGTATCAGGTTACCGCGGGGTGTTCCCGGCGCCATTACCATGATTACCGGATACTTTATTGCCGGATACGGCCTTTTTCTTGCCATCGCCGCCATGGGAGTTGATTTGGGAAAATTCGGATTGCTTGCCGGAACGCTGGGCGTTGGTATCGGTTTTGGCCTTCAGGGAATTGTTGCCAATTTTATTGCCGGGCTGGTACTGGCTTTTGAACGGCCCATCCAGGTAGGCGATACCATTGAAGTAAACGGTATGATGGGTGATGTGGTCTCTATCGGTGTCAGGTCGAGTTCCATCAGGACTTTTGACGGCAGCGAAGTAATCATTCCCAACAGTACGCTCATCACCAACGATGTGATAAACTGGACATTGTCAGACCGCAAAAAAAGACGGGATATCCAGGTAGGTGTTGCTTATGGTACCGATCCGCACAAAGTATTGGAGATCATCAAAAAAGTAGCTAACGAACATCCCAATGTGTTAAAAACACCCGCCCCGTGGGCCTTGTTTGACGGTTTTGGCGACAGCGCTCTGAATTTCAGAATAAGGATATGGACTACCATGGACACGGGGATGACAACAAAAAGTGAAGTGGCCATTGCCATTTATGATGCTTTGCAGGAAGCCGGCATTCAGATACCTTTCCCTCAGCACGACTTGCATCTTAAATCAATTGATCCTGAAATTGAGAAAGTGGCATTCAGAAAAACAAATGTTCAGTCGGGGAAAAAGAATACACCCGAAACTGATAAAAACAAATAAAAAATGAAAAAAACTTTTGAAAAATTAATACCCTGGGCAAGCGGTTTACGATTCTGGATAATTCTTGCCTCCCTGGTAATCGTTCTCGCCGCCATGAAAGAATCACGGTACATCATCAACATCATCTTACTTTCTTTTTTTGCCACATCCATCTCCATCGGGCCGATTGAATGGATGAAGAAAAAAGGAATCCCCGAATTGTTTGCCAATCTGATCATGGTTCTGATCTTCATAATCATTGTCGGTCTTACGATCCTGATTATAAGTTCAAGTGTAAATAATTTTGTTTCGAGGGTGCCTTATTACAACGAAAAATTTAATGAACTTTGGTTTGCAACGCATCAATGGCTTGTGGAACATCAGTTGATGGACGAAGATTTCAGCCCGTTGAAAGAACTCAACCCGGGAAATATTATTAACATTGCAGGAGGTCTTTTCGCCGGTATCGGCAATGTGCTGGGCACTTTCTTCCTGGTTTTTATCATTTACATTTTTATGCTGTTCGAGATTTCCGTTTTCTCAAGAAAACTCAAACTGATCAACCCAAAATCAGTCCATTCGGTTGACAATGTTCTGCGAAGCCTGGTGAAATATTTCGGAATTAAAACTTTAACCAGTTTTGCAACGGGATTTTTCATTACCATCGGATTACTTATTCTGGGTGTTGATTTTCCTGTTTTGTGGGGATTTCTTGCATTCATTCTGAATTTTATACCCAGTATCGGATCGTTTGTCGCAGCCATCCCCGCCGTATTGTTGTCATTGATCCTGCTGGGACCCATCGGAGCTTTGATAACGATAATCATGTATTTTGTCATTAACACCATTATCGGAAACATCATCGAACCGCAATTGATGGGACGTAATCTCGGCATATCTCCCTTATTTGTTTTCATTGCCATGATCTTTTGGGGCTATATATTAGGCCCTGTCGGGATGTTGATCGCTACACCTCTGATTATCATGATCAAGATCATTCTTGACAGCAGACCGGTAACAAAAGATATCGGCACCATGCTTGGCAACGGCATTACTGTCCAGGCGCTGGAAGAAGAACAGAAGAAGCTGGACCTTATGTAATCGTAATAATAATTTTTTGGAAGACATCATCGGCTATATTATCCTTTTTGTATCGGGACTGGGAGCGCTTTACCTGTACCAGTGGCGGAAAGACAAAATCCGGCTGTTTCCGTTGTCGGAACAGCATTATCCCGAGTCGGTACTGACGGTGCTGATCCTTAAAAAAAGCGGGGAAATTAAATCTCTTGTTCTGCGGTTTTATGCAAAAAAAGAAATGACGCTGCAGGAGTTACGGGTCGAAATGATCTCACCGGAAAACGAGATATTCTCGGTTTCATTAAATAAAATTTTAAACGCACAATTATTTCCTGTAAAAATTGCGCCGGACAGCTCTTTTGATTTTGAATTCGAAATGGATGCCTTCAAAGATGAGCTAACCGGGCAATCGGTAAGATTCAGTGCCTTCAGGCTGGTAGCTCAAAACGCAAAAGGGAAAAAATTCAAATCCCATCGCCTTGCTTTCGATAAACGCTGGGCTATCTTCAAACCTGATACGGGGAAGTACAATTAGGATGCCGGATAACGGTAAACGGAAAATAGTTAATGGAGAATAGTTGAATCGGTTGAATCGGTTGAATCAGTTGAATCAGTTGAATCAGTTGAATCAGTTAAATCGGTTGAATCGGTT
>JAADID010000176.1 GCA_013151505.1 Chlorobiota bacterium
GGTACCCAAAAAGGAAAACCTGTAAGAGTTAGATATAATTTGCCGGTCAAGTTCACTTTGCAATAAAAAGTGTAAAAACAAAAACAGGCGCTCCGGAAATTTTCCGAAGCGCCTGTTTTGCATTGCCCGGGCAATTTTACTTTTATTTCCGCTTACCGCTGAATTCCCGGGTAAGGACGGTTGATTTCGATTCGATCCTGAATGTGTAATCAAAACTGTGCTCTTTCATATTGAAGAACCCGTAATGTTCATCATTCTGATCGTGATCGGCGCTCATGTGTTGCTGCCAGTTCATCCAGCCGCCGTTATCTCCCATCATGTGATGGCTTTCTGTTTTATTATGACCGTATTCGTTGCTGAAGTCATTATCCGTAAAACAGACCCGCATCATGTCGCCGTCCTCATACAATTCGAGCATGAATGTGGTGTCAATGTCATCGCCGTAGCAATGAATCTCTACCGTGTAATCATTCACTTTCGTAATGTCGGCAGTTGCCGGACTTGTGGTTTTTAAATTGTTGGTTGTCAGCGTCCCTTCATAGGTGCCGATAACCGATTGTGTCAAATCCGGGTTAACCTGCGTGTCCTTATTACACGACACGAGACCAACTGTGATAACTGCCAGTGCGATAATTGCTAACTTTTTGAAATTTTTCATCGTTTTTTATTTTGATTTATGTTAATTATTGATTGATTATTTTAATGATGCAAAATAAAGACTTCTTGTTTAACCCCGTGTTATAATATTTTCTGAAAATTGTATAAAATTATAATCCGGGTTTATTACCGGTTTCTACGCCTCATGCAGCATCCCGTTCCGCTTGATGCAACGGTTTCATCAAACAATTGTTCCATCGTTTGTAACCGGGCACAAATATCCTGTTTGTCTGTATCGCCCGGTGACCCGGACGAAGGCATGACAATTCTTTCCGTGCACAGCAATTCACTTGTCTGTCCTTTGTTCATCAACGGTAAACAAATTTGGGAAAGCCTTATTTTAAACGGTCTTTAAGAATCAACCAGATTAAAGGCTGCCGATGATCTTTTCCAGTTTCGCCCTGATCTGGCCGGCAATTTCGCCCAGTTCGCTGTTTTCTACTGCCTGCATCGAGGCGACAGGATCAACGGCGGCAATGTCTATTTCATTACCGGGACGCTCCTGCACAATGACGTTGCACGGAAGCATCGTGCCGATGTATTCTTCCGCCTGTAATGCTTTGTAAGCAAACGGGGGGTTGCAGGCGCCCAGGATCCTGTATTTCCTGAAATCCACATCCAGCTTTTTCTTCAGCGTGGCCTGAACGTCTATTTCGGTCAGGATGCCGAAACCTTCTTTTTTGAGTTCTTCCGTTACCTTTTCGATGGCTTCATCGAAACTGACACCGGTAAGTGTTTTCTTAAAATAATATTTCATGGCTTTAAATTTTTAGTTGTTACTAACTTGTTAAATTTTATCAAGAGCTGCTTTGAATTTTTCCGTGACTTTTGCCGCCACGTCATAAAGCTTTTCGTTGCCAAGCATGCGCATCAGTACGGACGGGTCAACCATGACCACTTCTGTTTTTCCGTCGCCGACATCTTTGACCAGCACTTTGCACGGAAGGAATAAACCGATGTTTTCTTCCGCCTGTATGGTTTTCCAGGCAAATCCCGGGTTGCAAACGCCCAGGATTTTATAAGGCGGCAGCGTTACATCGTCTGACTTCTCTTTCAGTTTGGCATCCATATCAATTTCGGTGATGACACCGAATCCCTGGTTTTTGAGTTCCTGCTTCACCTTTGCAGTCACATCTTCGAATGAACCTTCAACTGTTTTGCCAAAATAATACGGCTGGGCCTGTTGTGCCGTTATTACCTGTCCGGCAAGCAGTGCGGTCAGTAGGAATAAGATATTTATTGTTTTCATATTGATTATTTTTCCGAATTAATTATTTTGCAAAACTAAGTATAAAAACACGCAACCGGGTTGAAATATGCCCGTAGCCACAGTTCTTAACAATTTTTAAATTATCCGGCCCAATTACATATTATTTGGTTTTTAACACGCGGGTGGCATTCAAAATGGCGATCAGCGCCACGCCCATGTCGCCGAAAACGGCTTCCCACATGGTGGCAACGCCGAAGACGCCGAGGATGATAAATATACCTTTAACTCCGAGGGCGAAAATGATGTTTTCCCATACGATCTTTCTTGTGCGTTTGGCAACATGAACGGCCTCGGCTACTTTTGAGGGGGAATCAGTCATCAGGACAACATCAGCCGTTTCTATCGCCGCATCGGAGCCGAGGGCGCCCATGGCAATGCCCACATCGGCACGGGCCAGCACCGGAGCATCGTTGATGCCGTCGCCTACAAAGGCAACCTTGCCGTTTTTGTTCAGCATGTTTTCAATATGCTCCACTTTGTCTTCCGGGAGCAGCCCGGAATAATATTCCTCAATATTGAGTTTCCCGGCGATGGCTCCCGCGGCGTGTTCGTTGTCGCCGGTAAGCATCACTGTTTTTATTCCTTTTTTGTTTAATTGTTCAACCGCATCAATGGCGTCATCTTTCAGCGTGTCGGATATAACAATATAACCCGCATATTTTTTGTCCACAACCACATGAACAACAGTCCCTTCAATGTCACATTTGTCGTGCTCAATATTTTCTTTATGAAGAAGCTTGTCGTTCCCTGCAAATACTTCATGATTATCAACATAAGCCCTGATACCATGTCCTGATATTTCATCAACATTGCCGATCCTTGAACTGTCAATCTGCCGGTTATAAGTTTCGGAAATGGATTTGGCGATCGGGTGGTTTGAGCTGTATTCGGCACAGGCGGCATATTCGAGAATTGTTTTCTCGTCAAAACCGTTTGAAGGGAAAATGCCGGTTACTTTGAATTCGCCTTTTGTCAGCGTACCCGTTTTATCAAATACCACAGTCCTGACCTGCGTGAGTGCATCCAGAAAATTGGAACCTTTCACAAGGATACCCCTGCGGGAAGCCCCTCCGATGCCACCGAAATAGCCGAGCGGGATGCTGATGACCAGTGCACAGGGACAGGAAATGACCAGCACCACCAACGCCCTGTAGATCCAGTCGCTGAAAGTGGCGCCTTCTATTAATAGCGGAGGCAGAACCGCCAGCAGAAGGGAGCCGAACACAACAACAGGTGTGTAATATTTGGCAAATGTGGTGATGAATTTCTCGGTTTCCGCTTTTTTGGAAGAAGCATTCTCGACCAGTTCGAGTATCTTCGAAATGGAAGACTCGCCAAAAGGCTTTGTGACGCTCACGGTGATCACGCCGGATTGGTTGATCATGCCCGCCAGCACTTCATCGCCGGTTTTTATCTTCCTCGGAACACTTTCCCCGGTGAGGGCCGAGGTGTCGACAAATGAGCTGCCGTCGGTTACGCTTCCATCCAACGGGATTTTTTCACCGGCTTTCACGATGATCGTATCGCCGATCTTTACCTCTTCGGGGGATACTTTTTTTATGTCGCCGTTGAGTTTCAGGTTTGCATAATCGGGTTTTATTTCAAGCAGCGATTTGATGGATTTTCGCGAACGGTTGACCGCGATATCCTGGAACAGTTCCCCGACAATATAAAACAACATCACCGCAACCGCTTCGGGCATCTGATGAATGGCAAAGGCGCCCAGTGTGGCAATGGTCATCAAAAAATGCTCGTTGAAGACCTGTCCCCTGATGATATTTTTTACAGCCATCCTGATGACATTCCAGCCCGAGATCAGGTAAGCCGTCACAAACACAAGATACTCGGCAAAATGAAAAGGAGTATCGTGCAATTCGTCTTCGAAAAAGAGCCCGCTCAGCAGAAGAACGATACCGGCTGTTACTTTGATGATTGTCCCTTTGTTTTCGGAGAGGATGCTTCGGGGAGTTTCCGTCTTTGCCTTTCCTGCGGCTTCAATTTCAACTTCCGGTTCAACCTCGGTTATTTTGTTCTTTACCTTTTCGAGATCATCGGTTTCGATGGTCATTGACGATGTGGCAAAGTTGACCGTCACAAATTTCACCTCGTCCAGTTTATTCAGGCTGTCTTCGATTTTTGAAGCGCAGGAAGCGCAATCGAGGTTTTTCAGTTTATATTTTTCCATGATCTGAAGTTCTTACTGATATGCAGGCAATGTCCTTCTTGAATTTTAACCTGAAGTAATTTCATTATTTTTCCCGGGAATTCCAATCCACCTTGCCGTTCTTTTTTTAAACAAACGGTACTCCTCGCCATACAAACTCTCAAGATAAGGTTCAGCCAGCAGGATCGTATATAAATAAATCACAATGGCGAACACTCCCGTAAGCAAAAATGCCAGTCCCGACCGCCCGGCAAGCGATATGCCAAGAAGCATTAAAAACCACCCGACAAACTGCGGATTCCGGCTCCATCTGTAAATGCCTGTGGTGATAAGCTTCGAAATATCCTGCCCTGTTGACCTTTTCAGTGAACGAAATTCAATCATCCCCATCGGTAGTATAATTGCCCCGGTTACAAACAAGACCGAACCTCCTGCAAGGGCAAATGTTTTATCAATCTGTATCAGCCACACACCATATAATGAGGACAATATCAATGGTATGTGATGAAACGCCCACATTGTAAACCAAAGCGACAGAAGCTTGTCGGAATAGGTTCCTTTTTGGTCATAGGTCTTTTTTATCCCGGAAAAAACATATATACCCAGTATTACCGAGATGCTTATTGAACCTGTTAAAACGATATATATCCACATGATCTGTAAATTTTAGCAATTCATTGTTTTATTGTCCGAACCCAAACAGCGTTGCGGTTCCCTTAATGCATTTTATCAGTATCCGTTTTTCTTTCCCGTTTTTACACGGAAGGCTTTTTCAACATCGGAAACATAAATGATTCCATCGCCGGGATGGACTGTTCTTCCGTATTCGGAGATGATGCTGACGATGGTATCCACATCTTTTTTCTTTACGACCATTTCGAGTTTGGCGATCTCACTGTCGGTGATCGAAAACTTTTGCGATACAAAGGCTTTATTTTCATCCTGAAATTTCCCTGTCCCTTCCGCAATGGAAATGGTTACGTTTTCATATCCCGCGTCTTTCAGGTGGTGAACAATCTCGTTCACTCTGTTGGGGCGTACAAATGCTTTTATTTCTTTCATAATTCCGATTTTAATGTTCGTGTTCTGTTTCTCCCTTGCCCATTTCAGCCAGCAGGTAATAGGCGGCATTGACTGCTATCCCGGCATTTTCGGGCAGGGGTTTTAACAATTTGATTTCTACAAAGCCGCCGTCTCTGATGCCGGTTATGACCTCCGTTTTCTTAAAGTACCATCTTTCTTTTTCGTCATGGCCGTGCTCGTTTTCCTCACCCTCGGTATGCTTTTCACCTTCTGTTTTGATGAATATGAAATACATATTTCCTTCGGCGGCAATGGCTTCTTCAGGGAGGACATCGGTGGTAATACTGTCAACGATTATGTGGGCGTTGACATACATTCCGGGAATGATATTGCCTCCGGCGTTTTCAATGGTCGCGTGGACGGTTATCGCCTTGGCTTCATCCTCATAAGCCTTGCCGACCGAAAAGATCGTTCCCTTTAACTCCCTGCCCGGAATGTTGGAAATGTTAAAATGCACTTCCTGTCCTGTTTTTACTTTGGGGATGTCCTTTTCATAAACGAGCAGGTCAGCATGTATTTTGCTGTTGTCCACAATTTCAAACAGATCGCTGTTGGGTTCCATAAATGAACCGATATTGACCCCGACGGAGCGCACATAACCCCGGATGGGTGAAGTGATGTTGATGGTAGAAGTGATGTTGCCTTTCTCCACTGATTTTATGCTGATGCCGAGCATTTGCAGTTTTGCTTTCAGACCGATGGCTGTTGATTTGGCCCTGTTGTATTCTGAAAGCGCTTTCTGGTAATCTTTACCCGACCCCACTTTCTCTTCATACAGTTCTTTCTTCCTCTGATAATCCTGCTCAAGGAATTCCAGGTTGTTCACATTCTCAAGGTATTGTTGCTGCATGTTAACAATATCCGGGTGTTCCAGAATGGCCAGCAACTGCCCTTTCTTTACAAAGTCGCCTTCAATAACAAAAACGTTCTTAACCACACCGGCCACAAGGGTGCTTACGTTGGCTTTGTATTGCGGTAGCAACTGCGTTCTGCCATTGGATTTTACAGTGGTGCTGATATTGTGCTTTTCAATTTTTCCAAGCTTCAGGTCAATGGCTTTGATTTGCTGTGGCGTTAACGAAACCACATTTTCCGGCACTGTTTCTTTATTCAGCGCTTTTTCATGGCTTTCCTTTCCGGATGAGCTACAGGCCGCGAACAACCCGGAAATGGCCGCTACTGTGATCAGGTTTATTATCTGTCTCTTCATTATATTTTTATTTTTAATGTTATTCATTTGATTTATCTTGTTTTGCCAATCAGGTAATTCATCTCGATTACCGTCAGGTTGTATTGCTTCAGGTTTTCAAGGTACTGTGTTTGTATGTTGATTCCCTGGTCAATATTGCGGATGTATTCCACGTAGTCAATTTCACCTAACTGGTAACCTTTCTGAGCATATTTCAACAGTTCATCGGCAATTGCAAGCCCCTGGCTTTCATAATACTCCACCTGGTTTTTGTATTTGAAATATTCCTGTATCTGATTGTTGAAAAAGGTCTTGATGAGCATCCGGTTGTTCTCATATTCAGCTTGTGTGATCTCTATGTCCACCTTTGCCGCTTTCGCCTTACCTTGTTTTGCAGGGAATGACAGCGGAATGGTTACGCCAAACAGAAAACCCTGAAACCCGCGGACCCCGTCAATTTGCTGCCTGAAATATCCTGCTGAAATATCAGGCAGGAATTCCGCTTTTTGCAGCTTGTAGCTCTGTTGGTTTACTCTGATCAATTGCTGATAATATTGCAAAAAAGGATTGTTGTTGAGCAAAGTGGTATCCTGTTGCGGTTCAATCTCCAGTTTGTTCAGTTGCCGGGTTGCTATACGAATCGGTTCGTTGGTATTCAACCACTTTTGCAGTTCCTGCATATAGATTTGCACATCGGATTGCGCTTGCTGTTTCAGCAACTTTATTTCCTGGTACTTTCCCTGTGCCGCAGCCTTTTCCAACAGGTTGGACGCGCCTGTTTCGTACCTGATTTGCGCTGCCCGGGCAAAGTCGCGATAGATGCTGTCGAGCGTTACAAACAGTTCCAGGCGGCTATACCCGTAGGATAACAAGGTATATGCTACTTTTACGTTTCTTATTAAATCGTTCCGTGACACCGACAACATTTGTTCGCTTAGCGCCACCTTTTGGTTTTGAAGCTTTGCCTGCCTGGCATAAGTGGTCGGGAACTTAAAGTTTTGCGATATTTCCCAACTGTTGTCAATTATCGGGGAATTTATCTGACCGCGGGAATAAGAGAACTCCAGGTTGTCGAGATCGAAAACCGCCTTTTTCAATTGCAGTTGTTTTTCAATTCCCAGTGAGGCCGCTTTCATCTGCGGGTTGTTTTTCAATGCACTGTCAATGGCCTGCTCCAGTGTCAGCTTCTGCACCTCCTGTGCGTTTACGGTTTTAACTCCCGTAACCAGCCCGAGAGACAGCATGCCAACGAGCAACAGGGTAGTGATTTTACCCGGTACGGCAATGGTTTTCCTTTTTGACCCGGCGGATGATTCAAACATATAATAGAGGACAGGGATGACAAGCAGGGTGAGCACAAGAGCAGTTAACAAGCCCCCGATGACCACGGTTGCCAGGGGGCGCTGCACCTCGGCGCCGGCGGACTGTGATAAAGCCATGGGAATGAACCCCACAATATCCGTGCTTGCCGCCAGCAGGATGGGCCGCATTACTTCTTTGGCCCCTTTGGTGATGCGTTCGGTAAGGTTACTGACGCCTTCTTCTTTCAAGGCATTGAAACGGCTTATCAAAACAAGGCCGTTCATTACCGACACACCAAACAATATGATAAATCCGACGCCTGCCGAGATACTGAAATTTATATCCCGGAAATAAAGGGAGAAAATCCCGCCGATAGCCGCCATGGGGATGGCCATATAGATCAGGGCTGTTTGTTTCAGGGAGCGCAGGGCAAAAAAGAGCAGAACAAATATCAGGACCAACGCCAGGGGAACCACGATCATCAGGCGGTTTTTTGCCCGTTCAAGGTTTTCAAAAGCGCCGCCGTATTTAATGTAATAGCCGGGAGGCAATTCTATTTGAGCATCCAGTTTCTTCTGGATTTCCTTAACCGTTGATTCCACATCCCTTCCTCTGACATTGATTCCCACATAGATCCTTCTTTTGGTGCCGTCACGCGAAATCTGCATCGGGCCTCCCTTGTAGTCAATTTCCGCCACTTCTTTCAGGGGCACCTGGTTTCCATTGGGGAGGTGAACATACAGATTCCTGATGCTTTCAATGTCTTTTTTATGCTTTTTTTCAAGGCGGATGACCAGGTCGAAACGTTTTTCTCCTTCAAAAATGACTCCTGCCGATTCCCCGCTGAAAGCAGCCCTGACGATTGTGTTCAGGTCACGGATGTTCAACCCGTACTGGGCGATCCTTTCGCGGTTGTACTGAACGGTCATTTGCGGCAGCCCTTTGGTGGCTTCCACACGCAGGTCGGCAGTCCCTTCAACGGTTGCGATGATCTTGGCCATTTCCTGTGCTTTCGTTGCCAGTACATCCAGATCTTCACCGTAGAGCTTTACCGAGACATCCTCACGAACTCCCGTAAGCAACTCATTGAAACGCATCTCAATAGGCTGGGTAAACTCGAAATTAATTCCGGGCAGGACCGATACGGTTTCTTTCATCTTCTTTATCAGTTCGTTCTTTGTTTTTGCCGTCACCCACTGATCTTTGGGCTTGAGTATAACGAACATATCTATGATGTCCATTGGCATGGGATCGGTCGGAATCTCCGCCACCCCGATCCGCCCGAGGATTTGTTCCACCTCGGGAAAATTTTCCAGTACGATTTTCTGCAGTTTCGTGGATGTTTCTTCGACTTCCGTCAGGGAAGTGCCCGGTTTCAGTAATGCCTGGAAGGCAATATCACCTTCGTCCAGCTTGGGTATGAACTCTCCGCCGATATTCGTAAAGGTATAGATGGAAAGTGCTAACAAAACAACGACAAATATAATTACAGCTTTTCGGGCTTTCAAGACAAATAAAAGGACAGGTTCATAAATCCCGATCAGCATTTCCATTATTTTATCACTTATGCTTTTTTTGGATTTGGGCTTGCTTTTCAGTAAAAGGGCGGAAACAGCCGGTACGTATGTCAGGCTGAGTATCAAACCGCCTATTAAAGCAAAGCTGGTTGTTAAAGCCATGGGCTTGAACATTTTGCCTTCAATGCCGGTGAGCGCAAGGATGGGGAAGAAAATGATGAGGATGATGAGCAACCCGAAAAATACGGAATTGGCCCGCCGTTTGGAAGCCGTATATGTGATCTCGTCCATTTCCTTGGCGGAGATCAGCCCCCCTGAACTTGTCCTGTAGCGATTGGCGACCATCAGCATAACGCTTTCCACGATGATCACGGCCCCGTCAATGATGATCCCGAAATCAATGGCCCCGAGCGACATCAGATTTGCCCAGACGCCGAAAATATTCATTAGTGAAAACGCGAAAAGAAGTGAAAGCGGCATTACGGACGCAATGATCAGACCGCCTCTCATGCCTCCCAGCAGAAGTATCATAAAGAATATGACGATGAGTGCTCCGAGGGTCAGGTTTTCAGCCACCGTCCCCGTTGTACTTTTTATTAGTTTGGAGCGGTTTAAAAAAGGTTTGATTTCCAGCCCTTCGGGCAACGATTTTTGAATTTCCGCAACGCGTTCCTGTACCCTTTTGATCACTTCGTTGGAGTTTTCTCCTTTCAGCATCATCACGATTCCTCCAACGGCTTCCCCTTTGCCGTCTTTAGTGAAGGCGCCGTATCTAACGGCGCTTCCGAACCTTACGGTAGCCACGTCCCTGATCAAAATGGGAATCCCGTCAACGTTTGTGATGACGACCTCTTCGATATCCTTGATATTTCTTAACAATCCTTCTCCCCGGATGAAGTTGGCCATTTTATTTTTTTCGATGTAAGCGCCTCCCGTATTTTCATTGTTTTTTTCCAGCGCATCAAAAATCTCCATGATACCGATGTCCATGCTTTTCATCTTGTCGGGATCAACCGACACCTCGTATTGTTTCTGAAACCCGCCGAAACTGTTTACTTCCACTACTCCCGGAAGCATTGACATCTGCCGTTTTACAATCCAGTCCTGTATGGTCCTCAATTCCATCGGGGAATAAACGCTGTCGTAACCGGGTTTCGGGCTGATGGTATATTGGTATATTTCCCCTAATCCCGTTGAAATGGGTGCCATAAACGGTTCTCCGAATCCCTTGGGTATCTGGTCTCTCACTTCACTTAACTTTTCAGCGACAAGCTGCCTCGGCAGATACGTACCCATATCATCTTCAAAGACGATGGTAACAACCGATAACCCGAACCGGGATATGGAACGCAGTTCAATAACGCCCGGCAGGTTCGACATGGACAGCTCCACGGGGTAGGTAACAAACTGCTCGATATCCCCCGTTCCCAGGTTGGGTGTCGTGGTGATTACCTGTACCTGGTTGTTGGTGATGTCGGGTACGGCATCAAGGGGTACCCTGAACATGGAATAGACGCCCCAGCCGATCCAGACCAGCACAAAAGTCAGGATGACGAATTTGCGCTTGATGGAAAAAAATATAATCTTATCTATCATTTTTAACTAATATTTTGAATAAATTTTTGTTGTTGAACGGTTTAGATACCCTGTGAAATCATTTTTCGGAAAATGTACGGCACATAATAAAATTGCTGTTTGATCAGTAAAAGCAAAATACAATGCAATTGTTACTGCAGAAATTAAACAGCCTGGGGAGAACCGCGGGTAGGGGAGTTGATCAGGAAAACATCTTCAAAAAAAGGATTGATCCGGATGGTAACATTAAACTTTTTACCGGTATTTTCAGCAATCCGGAATGACAGATCATTTTCAAAAATGAGGGCTGAAAAACTTTCGGGGATTATAATTTTAATGATGGGAACTCCTGTTTTGTCATCAACCAGATCATTTAAAGCATGACAATGTTTTACATCGTTTTCCCGGTCAATTTTATGATCTGCGTGATTTTTGTCAAAAAAGTAATGAATGGAATCAAAATGATGATGGTGTGGAAAAACCGTGTGGAGCAGGATTGTCAGAACGGCTGTCCCGATAAAACTTAATCCCGTTATTTTATGAATACACTTTTTCATCATTGCGGGAGCAAAGATAAATAACAAAAAGTGCAACCCGGTTGCAAAGTTTGAGGGTGCTGACCCGCCGGGAGGGCTTGCTCCCGGCGGGTCGGATAAGTTCCCTCGAAAAACAAGGTGCTGTTCAGGGTTTTCGACCATGCGGGAATAAAGCTGCCCGGTCGGGGAGTGCCTGACCTGCCAGGTGGGCTTGCACCTGGCAGGTCGGAAAGAGTGATTGAACAATAGAATTTGAAGGATTTCTTCGCCACAGAATAAATTCTGTGTCTGCGGGGTTCATGCTTTGCCTCCGGCAAGCACCCAAGTCCAGAAGGGACGACCGAATTCCAAGACCACGACTTTAGTATTTCATCACGCCCTTTTTACCCTGCGGGTTATTTAAATGAGCGGGAAAAAGGCTGTCATTCCGAAAGAAACGAAGCGTAGCGAAGTGATGAGGAATCCCCTAAGGCACGGGTCCTTGCCCGGGAGATTCCTCCTCTCTTTGTTCGTCGGAATGACAGCCGATAGCAAACACATTCCTTTCTTCCGGGTTGAAAACATTGTTTAAAGTCCGGGTAAATATTTTTCCAGGAAATCGAACAAGCTGCATGTTCTCACGTTTTCACGTAAAAGATAATCCTCGGAGTAAGGTGTAATTATAAAATTATTTTTCGTACCTATTGTATTGATTGCATAGGTATTGCCTGTCGTGAGTTTTGGCGATGATGAATATTTTATTTCGGCTGTGGCATGAATTCTCATCCCCTTCACAAAAACAAGATCAAGCTCACTACCGTTTTTTGTTCTATAAAAAAATAACTCTGTGTTTCCCGTTAAACGGCTTGTTATCTGGTTGATTACATACGATTCCCATGAATTACCGATTTCGGGATGGGATTGCAATGCTTCAAAATCATTGATATTTAACAGACGGTGCAATATCCCGGTATCGGATAGATATATTTTCGGTGATTTAACTATCCGCTTTTTAATGTTGAAATAAAAAGGGTATAACCTTTTGATAACAAAAGAGTTTTCAAAGAAATCAATATAGGATTTAACGGTTGGCGAACTCAATTGTAAAGATGAAGACAGGTTGGAATAATTCAGGATTTGACTGTTTAAATGGGCGAGCATGATCCAAAACCGTCTTGTTTGAATGGGGTTGGCCGGAAATCCAAGTACCGGAAAATCCCGTTCGGTGTAACTTTTGATGAAATCGTCGAGCCATTGAATGGAAACTTCGCGAGGTGATAATAAAGCAGGCGGGAAACCACCGTAGAACCAATGATCCGTCATGCTGACCTTTTGTTGAATCTCAGGCAATGAAAAGGGAAAAAGCTGGACAAATGATATCCTTCCGGCAAGAGATTCAGAACTTTGTCGTAATAAAGCGGGTGAAGCTGATCCAAGAATAATAAAACGGCCGGGTCTCCGGTTTTGGTCAATTAACCCACGCAAAACGGGAAACAGGTCCGGTTTTACCTGTACTTCATCAATGATTACGCACTTATCTTCATGTTGACGGAGGTAGAACTCAGGATTTTCCAATTTGTTGTAATCCGAAAGCGACTCGAGGTCCAGATAAACGGCTGATCTGTGTATTTCCGGAATCAACTGTTTTGCAAGGGTTGTTTTTCCAACCTGTCGAGGGCCAACAATCCCCACGGCCGGAAAATGTTTAAGCCGCGTTAATATCTGATCCTGAACAAAACGTTTAATATACATTGATATTTTTCAGGCAAATTTAAAAAATAAATTAAGAAATGGCTGAAATATTTGGAAAAATTTTCTGATTAGTGCACCTTTGCCTCGGTAACAGATATTTCACAACTAACCTGATATGATATCCTCACAAACTGCCTGTTTATGTCGGAAAAAACCATTCGCGCATTCGCGGCCAACACACTCACACCCGGCAATTGGCACATACCCCTTTCACCACCATATTCACACTGTCCACAGTAAAATTATGGGGTAAATTGATTTCCGGAATGGGGATTTCGTGCAGACAATAGGTCTTTCCGCAAACATTACAGTAAAAATGCACATGCAGGTCTTCGGGATTACAATCACATTTGTCGTAGCACAGAGCATATTTCATAACCCCTGTGCCGTCATCAATACTGTGTATGAGCTTGTTGGTTACAAAAGTTTTTAAGGTGCGGTACAATGTTGCCTTGTCGGCTTTTTCAAATTTTTGTTCCAGTTCGGGAAGACTGATCGCAGTCTTCTGCCCGGTAAATACCTCCAGCACCAGCTCCCGCATGGCCGTCGGTTTTATATTTCTGGATTTGAGCTTGTGATCAACGTTCTTTTTCATAACGGTTACAAAGTTATACCAATTCCTTTTAAATTTGGAAATTGAAATGAATCACTGAAAATTATATAAAATGAAAATACCCCTTGTTTTAGTTGCTTTACTGATTGTTTCGGTTTCTTATGGGCAGAAGTTTGAAGGGCTGGCCATGACCCCGCCGATGGGGTGGAACAGCTGGAATAAATTCGGCTGCGATGTCAGCGAAAAATTAATCAAAGAAATTGCCGATGCCATGGTGAGCTCGGGTATGAAAGATGCCGGTTACGAGTATGTGGTCATTGACGATTGCTGGCAGGTGGGACGCGATGAAAACGGCAACATCATTCCCGACCCCGAACGGTTTCCTTCGGGCATGAAGGCCCTTGCTGACTATATCCATGCAAGGGGTCTCAAATTCGGTATTTATTCCGATGCCGGAATCAAAACCTGCCAGGGGAGGCCCGGCAGCCGCGGCTACGAATTCCAGGATGCCGGAACTTATGCTGCATGGGGTGTGGATTACGTGAAATATGACTGGTGCAATACTTCCACACAGAATGCGCAGGCTTCATACAAACTGATGCGCGATGCCATCTACAAGGCAGGCCGCCCCATGGTGTTCAGCTTGTGCGACTGGGGCCTGAGCAAGCCCTGGCTCTGGGCGAAGGATGTGGGGCATCTCTGGCGTGCCACCGACGACATCATGGACTGCTGGGCCTGCGGGGACGACAGGAACAACGCCGGGTTTACCATCCTGCTCGACAGGGTAGCCGACCTGTATTCCTATTCCGGTCCCGGTCACTGGAACGATCCCGATATGCTGGAAGTGGGCAACAGCGGGCTGACCGTCAGCGAGAGCCGCGCCCATTTCAGCTTGTGGTGCGTGCTGGCTGCTCCCTTAATTGCCGGGAACGATATCCGGGATATGTCGGATGAAACGAAAGAAATTCTGACAAATAAAGAAGTAATTGCCGTGGACCAGGACCCGCTCGGCAAAAGCGGAATTAAAGTACGGGATGACGGCGACCTTGAAGTGTGGGTAAAACAACTGGCAGACGGCGGGC
>JAADID010000288.1 GCA_013151505.1 Chlorobiota bacterium
GGAAAGACCGCATCCGCAATATGCATTTCGAGCGCCTCATCTGCAACAAAATTACTTCCTTTTAAAATTAGTTCGACAGCTTTTGATTTTCCGGCAAGTGAAATCATCTTGTTAATTCCACCGGCACCGGGAATCAGTCCGAAGCCTGTTTCCGGTAATCCCAGCAAGGCATCTGTGGCACACAACCTGAAATGACAGTGCATGGCCAATTCAAGTCCCGAACCGATACACACACCTCTGATGGCAGCAATAACCGGAATATTCAGGTCTTCGAGATACCTGAAAGAGTTATAATTTGAGATCAAAACATCAGTTCCGTTGGGGGTTTGAATTTCTTTGAAAAGTTCATTCAGGTCAGCCCCTGCGGAAAAATGGCGCCCGCTGCCCGAAACGATGATTGCCGAAACTTTACTCTTGGGGATGATTCGTGTGGATAATTGGTAAAGTTCCCTGAAAAACAATGAATCCATAAGGTTTTCAGGCGGATCGGTAAATGTCAGGTATCCGACACCTTTCCTGACCTCCCAAGATATTTTCCGCTTATCAGTCATCATCAGGTTCTTCAATTTCAAACGCTTTCTGTGCCAGTTTAGCAAACATATCTGCTTCTTTTTTCATGGCTTCTTCAACGGTTAATTTTTCGTAATTGCTAATGGATTGCATCACGGCATTAATTACCTTTAAAGGTCTGTTTTCCGTAAGTTTTCCAGCCATATTCACAGCATGTTCAATTGCCTTTCTTTTGGGTATTACCTCGTCAATAATGCCCAGTTCTTTTGCTTTTGAAGCAGCGATCATATCACCTCCCAGCACAAGTTCCATTGCCGTCGCCTTGCCGGTTAGTTCCGCCAGCCTTTGCGTTCCTCCAAGTCCCGGAAAAAGTTTGTGATTGATTTCCGGGAAAGCAAACAGGGAGTTTTCTTCACAAATACGGATATCGCATGCCAGGGCGATTTCCAGTCCGGCACCAAAACAAACTCCGGAAATGGCAGCAATAACAGGAATATCCAGTTCGTCAATGTAGTTTAACAAACGATTGCCTTCAATCAATTGTGTGTGAAAACGGTTGATGTCTTTAATGCTTTCCTTCATGGCTTCCCGCCCGGCGCCCGCGCTGAAATGCCTGCCTGCGCCGCCGATGACCAGGGCTTTTATTCCGTTGCCCACAAATTTTTGAAGTTCTTCAATATCAATAAATCCTGGCTGTTCGATATAGTTTTCAGGTGGATTGTTGAGCAGGATCACACCGGTCTCCCCTTCTCTTTTCAGTACGATTTTCGGCCTGCTATTCATTTTCGTTTTTTTCAGTTTTAAGTATGGGCAGAAGTGACCCGGGAATGTCGCAGGGTTTATTGTTTTCGTCAATAAAAACAGTTTTGACTTTGACCTTGGCTACCGGTTTGCCGGTTTGTTTGTTTGATAAAACATGCATAAACAAAAGAAAATGGGCAGATTTTTCCATCCATGTTTCGACAATTATTTCATCGAATAATTTTACCTGCCTGATGTATTTTATCCGGTTTTCAACGATAACGATCTTTTTTCCGCTGGAAACGATCTCGTCGAGAAGCCCCAGCTTCCTGAACAGTTCCCAACGGGCCTGTTCCGTATAATTAAGGTAAACGGCATTGTTCACATGGCCGTAAGAATCAAGCTCATATCCCCGGGCCTGCAACTCGTAGTAAAACATTTGTGATTTTCTATTCTTCATGTTCTTGATTTGACTTTTTCAGTATTTTTATATTCAAAATCCGTGTTAGTTCGTAATCATGCATGACAAATACATATATTTGCCAGACCAAAATAACGGAATTTTCCGGTTGGATTGTAAACAAAAAATAGGCAAATGGCACAGGTAACCGATAAAATAAGAGAAGAAGTGCGGGAAATAGTTTATGATTTTTTTGCAGAAGAATGTGAAATTGATGTGAATGAAATATCCGATGAATCCGATATTTTTACCGACCTGGGTGGCGATTCGCTGATGTTCCTTGCTTTGATAGAAATATTTACAAAAAAATACGGGCAGGAAATTGATCTGAAAACCATCGGAAAATACAGCATTAAGCATCCGGTGGAAACTATCGGTCAATTAATTGATATGCAACTTCGCATCATCGAGTATGGCAACAAGATCATTGAGCTGGACGATTGAGGTATGAAGACCGCTTTTATTTTTCCTGCGTTTGTTTCCGAATACCTGGGTACGGAAGATCAGATACTTCGATCGTTTTCGGGAAATTTCCAGCAGAAACTTGATACGTTAACCCGAATTACAGGTGATGATTATCAGAATCTTTCCCTCGATGATCCTGATTTCACTCACGATGAACTACGCAGCCAGATCATCAGCTATGTTTTTAGCTGTTCTTTGTCTGATGAACTGACAAACAGGGGGTTGAAACCCGTAGCGGTTGCAGGGTACAGCATGGGACTTTATGCGGCACTGTATGGTAGCCGGGTTTTTGAATTTGAACATGGTTTGCAGTTGGTGGAAGAAGCGTACGCCGTTTCACGTTCTGTTATTAAAGGAATTGATTGTGGAATGGGATCTGTCATCGGACTGACACGGGATGAAATCGAGACATTAATAATTGATTTTAAGATCAGCGCGGAAATCGCCAATACCAACAGTAAATATTCACACCTGATTACCGGAAAGCTGAAGGATGTGGAACATTTGCTTGATAAAGCGAGGGAAACAGGTGCGATGAATGTTTCTTTTTTGCCTGTGAAAACACCTTACCATTCCCGCTTATTGAAAGAAACGCAAGTTGAGTTCGGGCAATTCATCAAAAATCATATTCCCCTGAAAGAGCCTGATTACCCGGTGATCTCCTGTATTGACCAAAAGGTTTTAAAAACATCTGAAGCTATTGCCAACGAACTGGTACGTAACCTTCACGAAAGCTTAAACTGGAAAAAGACTTTTGAAAAACTGTTGAATATGGGTATTTCACAATTTGTGGAGTGCGGAGCAGGAAAAAGTCTCCAAAAAATAGGCAGATTTATGGATGGTGAATTTATAATTTATCCAATGAATAAGCTCCATCGTATTGTAGATTAATTATTTCTGTTCAGAAGCGGGGGCGGGGTTGAAAACTAATGATTTTTTTGGCCTGTTTCTGGCTCGGTATGTCAATGTAAAGTTTACTTTTGCTTTTTTTTTGAAAAAACTGTTTAAAATGAACCAATTAAAAAACGGAAATTATGAACAGTGAATATTTAATCATTTTTTTTATTCTTGGTCTGGTCTTAGTGGGAGGGGCCATCATGTTCTCTTCCCTTGTTACTCCCCGTTCCTATAACACCAAAAAGTTTGAGCCTTACGAGTGCGGTATCCCAACCGAAGGCCCGGCATGGATTCAGTTCAGGGTGGGGTATTATTTGTTTGCCATCATTTATCTTGTTTTTGACGTGGAAACGGTGTTTCTGTTTCCTTTCGGTGTTGTCATGAAATCCATTGGCTTAAGAGCCTTTATTGAAATCGTCATTTTCATTTTCATTCTCGGACTTGGCTTGTTGTATGCATGGAAGAAAGGAGCGTTGAAATGGATATAAAGATAAAATCAATGAAGTACGAAGACTTCGGGGACAATGAAACCCTCGAAGCGCTGAATGAACTGGGCAACAATGTTTTTTTGACCACCATTGACAAAGTGTTAAACTGGGGCAGGGCCAACTCTATCTGGCCGCTGACTTTTGCAACCAGTTGTTGTGGCATCGAGATGATGGCTGCGGGCGCACCGCGTTATGATTTTGCCCGTTTTGGCATTGAAGTCTATCGCGCCACCCCCCGGCAGGCGGATGTGATCGTTGTGGCGGGCACCATTGTTCATAAAATGGTCCCGGTACTCAAACGGCTTTACGACCAGATGGCCGAACCGAAATACGTAATTGCCATGGGCGCCTGCGCTGTTTCGGGCGGACCTTTCTTTTACAACAATTATTCGGTTGTCCGTGGTGTTGACCATGTTTTGCCTGTGGATGTTTATATTCCCGGCTGCCCTCCACGGCCTGAAGCTTTGCTTTACGGCGTGATGCAGCTTCAGCGGAAAATCAAGACCAAAGCGCAGATCAGCAAAAAAAGAAAAACGAAAAATAACGGACGTGATGGAAAAAAATAACAAGTTCACGGAGTTTGTGGCTAACGCCGTTCCATACGGTACGTTGAGCCAGGGCGCTCAATTTCCCGAGTTAACCGTTCCGGCCGGTAAAATACACGAAGCGGCAGAAGCCCTTAAAAATTACGAAGAGCAACCCTTTGATTATCTGGTTAGCCTGACTGCCGTTGATCATTTGGAAAAAATCACAATGGTTTACCATCTTGAGTCAACCCTTACGCATACATTGATTGTGCTGAAGGCCGACCTCGAAGAGCGCGATAACGCAAAAATAGATACGGTTTCCGATCTCTGGATCACGGCAGAATTTCACGAAAGGGAAGTATTCGACCTGTTCGGCATCCATTTTAACAACCACCCCGACATGAGGCGACTGTTCCTTGAAGATGATTATGGCTTCCCTTTACGCAAGGACTTTAAAGACGACGTGAACATCATTGAATACTCCAATTAAGATGAGCGAAGAAACAATCAAAAAAATAATTTTAAAGGAGGATGAGGATTACATCATCAACATGGGTCCGCAGCACCCTTCCACCCACGGTGTGTTGCGGTTAGAAGTTTGCCTGAACGGGGAAAGAGTCAAATACATGATCCCTCATATCGGGTACATCCACAGGGGAATGGAAAAAATGGCCGAATTCAACACCTACAAACAGGTCATTCACCTGACCGACCGTATGGATTATCTTTCGGCGCACATCAATAATGAAGCGGTTTGTCTTGCCGTGGAAAATGCCCTTGAAGTGGAGGTTCCCGAGAGAGTGAAATACATCCGGGCCATCCTGGATGAACTCTCGCGCATTGCCTCACACAATTTGTGGTGGAGCGCCTTCGGGATGGACCTTGGAGCATTAACAACCTTCTTTTATGGCATGCGTGACCGGGAAAAGGTGCTGGCCATTTTTGAGGAGTCCTTCGGCTCGCGTCTTCTCCACAGCTTCAATACACCGGGCGGGTTGATGCACGACGTCCATCCGAATTTCAGGAAACACACCATGGAATTTGTAAAATATTTCCGCAAAAAATTGCCCGATTACAAAAACCTGTTGACCGATAATGTGATTTTTCATAACCGGACCAAAGGGATAGGTGTGATGGACAAAGAAACAGCTATCAACTACGGGGTTACCGGCCCTTCCGGCAGGGGATCAGGATTTTCGTGCGATATCAGGAAAGTTGCCCCTTACGGTATTTATGAAAAAGTGGTGTTCCGGGAAATCCTTTATCGCGAAGGAGATTCGTTTGCCCGTTATAAAGTCCGCATGGACGAAATGGAGGAGTCTCTGAATATTCTGGAACAACTGGTGAGTGACATGCCTGAAGAAGGCGGCTTTACCGCTAAAATGAAACCCGTTATCAAACTCCCCGAGGGGGAATATTTTCAGCGGGTTGAAGCGGCGAGGGGCGAGTTCGCGGTTTTCATTGTCAGCAAAGGCGAAAAATATCCTTACCGGATAAAGTTTCGCTCGCCCAATTTCAGCAACCTGTTCGTGTTAAGCAAGCTGGCCGTCGGAGGCATCATTGCCGACCTGGTGGCTACCTGCGGCTCTCTTGATTTGGTAATCCCGGATATTGACCGTTAAACATTTGTAACATGCTTTTATTAGATATTTACAGTTTTTCAACATTAACCTCTTCCATTGACGAAAGTCTGAACAACGTTATGGTTCCCTGGCTGGCCACCTTAACGGAATTCGTCCTGGTGGGGATTGTCTTCCTGCTTTTCTATGCGTTGCTGGGACTGTTCCTGGTTTATCTTGAAAGGAAGGTGTGTGCGGTGATTCAAAACCGTATCGGGCCGAACCGTGTGGGAAAGTGGGGGATGTTCCAAACCATCGCCGACCTGATCAAGCTGTTGATGAAAGAGCTGATCACCATTAAGAATGCAGACAAGTTTTTGTTTAACCTGGCTCCGTTCATAGTGATCATTGCATCGTTTATGGCCATAGCGGCCCTTCCTTTTGCCAAGGGACTCCAGGCCATTGACCTGAATATCGGCATATTTTACATCATTGCCGTTTCGTCGCTCGGGGTGGTTGGTATCCTGATCGCCGGCTGGTCGAGCAATAGCAAATACTCGCTGATCGGCGCGATGCGGAGTGGTGCTCAAATCATAAGCTACGAGCTTTCGGTGGGCTTGTCGGTGCTGGCAATCGTGATCTTTTCGGGCAGCATGCAGATTTCCACCATTGTCGAAAGCCAGGCCGACGGGTGGTGGATTTTTAAGGGCCATCTGCCGGCTTTGTTTGCTTTTGTTTTGTACCTGATAACCGCCACGGCCGAAATCAACAGGGGACCGTTTGACCTCGCAGAAGCGGAATCGGAGCTGACGGCAGGTTTCCATACAGAATATTCGGGGATAAAATTTGCTTTTTTCTTTCTCGCCGAGTATATGAACATGTTTATTGTGGCGGCCATTGCCACAACGCTGTTTCTCGGCGGATGGATGCCATTTCACATCGGCGGCTGGGAAGGCTTTAACCAGATAATGGATTACATCCCGTCCATTATTTGGTTCTTCGGAAAGACTTTCGTGGTAATCTACATTATCATGTGGTTTAAATGGACTTTCCCGCGCTTAAGAATTGACCAATTGCTGAATCTGGAATGGAAATATCTTTTGCCGCTGAATTTAATAAATACGGTGATAATTTCTTTCGTTGTTTTACTGGGATTGTACTTTAAATAGTATTTGATATAAAATGAACAGTGTAGTAAGATATATTAACGACATTTATAAAGGGGTCATCTCCCTGTGGGCGGGGATGCGTGTCACGGGAAAGTATTTCATCTCGCCTGGCGAGATCGTTACGGAACAATACCCGGAAAACCGTGCTACCCTGAAAATGGAGGAGCGCTTCAAAGGAGAAGTCATTATGCCTCATGATGAAAACAACCAGCACAAATGTACCGGTTGCGGCATTTGTGAGGTGAACTGCCCCAATGGCTCCATCGAGATAATAACCAAAAAAGTGCCCAACGAGGAGGGAAAAATGGTGAGAGCCATTGATAAACACATTTATCATTTGTCAATGTGTACCTTTTGTGAATTATGCATTAAAACCTGTCCGTTCAATGCCATTACCTGGGGACAGGATTTTGAACATGCCGTGTTTGACCGGACCAGGCTGACAAAAGTGTTAAATAAGCCGGGTTCTTCATTAAAAAAGAAGGAGGTGAAGTCATGACATTGCCGCTTTTTATGTTTTATTTGTTATCCGCAGCCATTTTGTTGTTCTCGGTGCTGACCATTGCTTCACGCAAAATGCTCCGGTCCGCCGTGTATTTGCTTTTCGTGCTCATTGCCACTGCCGGGTTTTATTTTCTTTTGAATTATCAATTCCTGGCCGGTGTACAGCTAACCCTTTATGCCGGGGGCATCGTCGTGCTGATCATATTCAGTATTTTACTGACGAGCCACATCAGCCATAAGTTTAAAAGACCTGCCGCCTGGAAGTTATGGATGGGTCTGTCTGTCTTGGTGTTTGGCGGCGGAACCACGCTTTGGATGTTGTTGCTTCAACCATTTGACAAAGACCCTGTAGTGAAAGCAGTGCCGGTTTCGATGCATCTGATCGGGGACCAACTCCTCGGACTGGGTAAAAACGGTTATGTGCTGCCTTTTGAGTTGATCAGTGTTTTGCTGCTTGCAGTGATGATCGCAGCAATTGTGGTTGCAAAAAAAGAAAGTAATTAAAACAGATGTAACATGATACATGGATTAACAATTTATCATTTTCTGACGGTCAGTACACTGATGTTTTTTATCGGTGTGACGGGTTTTATCATCCGGCAAAACCTGATCACCATACTGTTATCCGTCGAGTTGATATTGAATTCGGTGGTTATCAATTTTTTGGTATTCAACCGCTTTCTTTATCCCGACCAGTTGCAGGGCCATTTTTTCTCCCTTTTTATAATCGGGATTGCCGCTGCGGAAGCTTCCATAGCTATTGCATTGATCATCAATATATACAGAAGAATACACAACATCAATGCGGATAATGTCAACGAAATGAAATATTAAAATAAAAACATTTGAAATGACTGATTATTCATATACCCTTCTGATCCCGCTGATCCCGTTTGTTGTATTTGTCATTACGGGACTTTTCGGGATGAAATGGAAACCCATTGTTTCCGGCGTGATGGGAACGGCAGGTCTGGCAATTTCTTTTGTATTGTCGCTGTTAGCCGGTTATCAGTATTTTTTTGCCAGCGCCGTTGAAAGTTATCCGACCATTATTCCTTTTAACTGGTTGTGGCTTTCCCTGACCGATACCTTGCAAATCCAGATGGGCGTGTTGCTTGATCCCATTTCGGTCATGATGCTGGTGGTGGTAACAACCATCTCGCTGATGGTTCATATTTACAGTCTGGGATACATGAAGGGGGAAAAAGGGTTTGAGCGGTTCTATGCTTTTCTTTCCCTTTTTACCTTTTCGATGCTGGGACTGGTGTTGTCCACCAACATCTTCGAAATGTTTGTTTTTTATGAACTGGTGGGCGCCTGTTCCTATTTGCTGATCGGGTTTTATTACGAAAAACCCTCCGCCATTGCTGCCATGAAAAAGGCGTTTATCGTCACCCGTTTTGCCGACCTTGGTTTTTTGATCGGTATTCTGATCTTATCTTTTTACACGAACACTTTTGATTTTGAAAAACTGACGCAACCCGGTTCAGATATTTACCACAACATTGCCGGGTTGAGTTTTATGGGGATTTCAGCCCTTTCGTGGGCCATGGGACTTGTTTTTGCGGGAGCGGCAGGAAAATCAGCCATGTTCCCGTTCCATATCTGGCTGCCCGATGCCATGGAAGGTCCCACGCCGGTTTCGGCATTGATCCATGCCGCCACCATGGTGGTTGCCGGTGTGTTCACGGTAGCCCGATTGTTTCCCGTTTATTATTTCCACACCCCGGATGTGTTGATCTTTATCGGGTATGTGGGAGGTTTTACCTCTCTGTTTGCAGCGGTCATCGCTATAACCCAGTACGATATCAAGAGGATACTGGCCTACTCCACGCTTTCGCAAATCGGTTATATGATGGTCGGCCTGGGGGTGTCAGGATATGGCGGTGAAGCCGGATTGGGTTACATGGCCGGCATGTTCCATCTGTTCACCCATGCCATGTTCAAGGCGTTGCTGTTCCTGACCGCCGGCGCCATTATTCATGCCGTGCATTCCAATTATATGCAGGACATGGGCGGATTGCGTAAATATCTTCCCATCACACACATTACTTTTCTCGCTGCAGCGCTTGCCATATCAGGTATTCCTCCCTTCGCAGGATTTTTCAGTAAAGATGAAATACTGGCTGCTGCATATCATAGCAATAAATTACTTTTCTACACGGAATACATCACGGCCGGCATCACATCGTTCTATATTTTCAGGCTTTATTTCGGCGTGTTCTGGGGAAAAAACCGGAAGTACGAGCATAAGCCCCACGAGGCGCCGCTGAACATGACCATCCCGCTGATCTTTCTGGCTCTGGCTTCCACGTTTGTAGGTTTCATCCCGTTTCACAACCTGATTTCACCGGATTTGAAACCTTTTGCCACCGAATCGGAACCGGTACTCATCACGGCTTCTGTACTTATCGGTTTGCTCGGTATAGCAGGCGCCTGGGTATTATATAAGAAGGAGAACGACATGCCGGAAAAAATTGCCAACTGGCTGGGAGGTTTATATACGACGACTTATCATAAGTTCTATATTGATGAAATCTACATGTTCATTACGAAGAAAATTCTGTTCAATCTGGTTGCCCGGCCTATTGCCTGGTTCGACCGTCACATTGTGGATGGAACCATGATGGGCATTGGGGCAATGACTGTGGCGGTTTCTGATAAAATTAAAAGGTTTCAATCGGGGGAGATGCAGCAATATGCGTTTGTGTATGTTGCCGGCGCCATCCTGTTTGTCCTGACCTTTCTGTATTATTTTGCCGGATGACACCGGGTAAAGAAATGATTTATGAACTTTTAAAATATTGAAAAAGTGAATATATTAAGTTTGTTTGTAGTGGTCCCTGTTTTAACGGTAATTGCCATCCTGTTTACCGGAGGGTTGAAGGGTACACGGATCGTGGCTGCCATTGGTATGGGCGTGCAGTTGTTGCTGGCTGCCTGGCTTATGTATTATTACCTGTCGCTTAAAGGAACCGGCGATTTGCACGAAATGATCCTGGTGTCGGATTACAACTGGTTCCCCACCTTAAACATCCATTATACCGTTGGCGTAGATGGCATTTCGGCCTCGCTGATCGCACTGACTGCCATGGTGATCTTTGCGGGTGTTTTTGCTTCCTGGGGAATGGAATACCTGCCGCGTGAATTTTTTATTACCCTTATTTTGCTGGCAACAGGCGTGTTCGGCTTCTTCATTTCGCTGGACCTGTTTACTTTATTCCTTTTTTATGAGTTGGCGGTCATTCCCATGTATTTATTAATTGGCATCTGGGGAAGCGGCCCCAAAGAAATGGCAGCCATGAAGCTGACCCTGATGCTGATGGGAGGCTCTGCCTTGCTGCTGGTAGGATTGTTGGGACTTTATTTCTATTCTGCCCCTGACGGCGGGTCATATACATTTAACCTGCTTGAACTTTCCAAAGTGCACATGCCTTATGAAGCCCAACGGTTCTTTTTTCCGCTAACTTTTGTCGGCTTTGGTGTGCTCGGCGCGCTTTTCCCGTTTCACACCTGGTCGCCCGACGGCCATGCTTCAGCGCCAACAGCCGTTTCTATGCTTCATGCAGGGGTGCTCATGAAACTGGGGGCCTACGGATGTTTCAGGGTCGCCATATTCCTCATGCCTGAAGCCGCCACCGAGATGGCCTGGATATTTATCATTTTGACTTCAATCAGTGTGGTTTACGGGGCCTTTGGCGCAATCATGCAGAAGGACTTAAAATACATTAATGCCTATTCATCGGTAAGTCATGTCGGCCTGATCCTTTTTGCCTTGCTGATGATGAATAAAACCGCAATTGACGGTGCCATCCTGCAGATGATCTCTCACGGACTGATGACAGCCCTGTTCTTTGCCCTGATCGGCATGATATACGGGCGAACACATACACGCGACATCACGAAAATGGGAGGGCTGCTGAAGGTTATTCCTTTTCTCGGAGTCATGTACATCATTGGCGGGTTTGCCTCTCTGGGGCTGCCGGGTTTCAGCGGCTTTGTCGCAGAGATGATCATCTTTTTCGGGGCTTTCCAGCATCAGGATTTGTTCCACCGGGTGGCTACTATTCTGGTAGCTTCGTCTATTGTGATAACTGCGGTTTATATTTTACGGGTCATCGGCCTATTCCTGCAGGGACCGATTAAGAATGAAGAACACCTCAAACTGGAAGATGCAAAATGGCATGAAAAGCTAAGCACCATCACGCTGATGGTCGGGATCATCGGGATTGGTGTCCTCCCGTTGTGGCTGTCGGATACCATTATGGGCAGTTTACAACCCATTGTTGACAAACTGGCCGTGTATCTGCATTGATAATTTGAAAAAATCGTTGAATTGAAGAAAAAACAATTTTGATAAAATGACCGGATTTCAAACCATCTTACTTTTACGCCATGAGTTGCTGCTGATCGTAGCGGCAGTTGTCATCATCATATATGACCTGTTGCTTCCTGCGGAAAAAAAGTCGAGGATCATTCATTTTTCGATGATACTTTTCGCTTTCGTATTGTTGTTGGGATTAATCCCTTCGGCGCCTGGGGAGTTGTTCGGCGGTTCATTCCAGGAAAATAAACTGACGGGCTTCATGAAAGATATCCTGAACCTGGCGGTACTGATCATCTTCCTGCAATCGGGAGGGTATCTGCGGAAGACGGAAAATGCGCATAAAATGGCCGAGTTTTTTGTTTTGATCATCTTCACCTTAACCGGTATGGATTTTATGATCTCCTCGGGCGATTTCCTGACTTTCTTTATCGGCCTTGAAACCGCCAGCATCCCTATTGCCGGTCTGGTGGCTTACGATCAGCTTAAGAGCCGTTCTGCCGAAGCCGGCGTCAAGCTCATTCTGTTGTCTGCGCTTTCTTCCGGCGTGTTGCTTTATGGCATTTCAATGATTTACGGTGCTACAGGTTCCATTTATTTCAGGGATATTGCCCCGGAGATTACCACCTCGCCCCTGGTCATTCTCGGCTTTATCTTCTTTGTGAGCGGCATGGGTTTTAAAATTTCACTGGTACCTTACCATTTGTGGACGGCTGACGTTTACGAAGGTGCTCCGATTAACATTACGGCATATCTTTCCGTTGTTTCAAAAGGAGCCGCTGTTTTTATATTTGCCGTTATTCTTTTCACGGTATTCAAAAATATCATCCATGCCTGGGAGAGCGTCCTGTATGCACTGGCCGTTCTCACCATGACCATCGGTAACCTGTTCGCCCTGCGTCAGGACAATATCAAACGGTTTCTTGCTTTTTCTTCCATTGCCCAGGCAGGTTTTATCCTGCTGGGAATTATGGGAACCGGCAGTCTGGGCATGACGACCATCGTATATTTTATCCTGATTTATATTTTTACCAACCTCGCCGCCTTTGGTGTGGCCGCCGCCATATTCGATGCTTCGGGTGTGGAAACCATTTCGGGATATAAGGGTTTGTATTCCACCAATCCCAAATTGAGTCTGGTGATGATGCTCGCCTTGTTTTCTCTGGCCGGTATTCCGCCTGTAGCCGGCTTTTTCGGAAAGTTTTTTCTTTTTACTTCTGCCGGAAGCCAGGGATATTTTATTCTGATACTGATCGCCGTTGCCAATGCCACCGTATCACTCTATTATTATCTGCGTGTGGTCAAGGCGATGTTTATTGATAAGAATGATCAGCCCATTGCTGCATTCAAAAGCTCCCCGACTATGCGGATCAGCCTTTTGATATGTTCTTTGGGTATCTTTTTTGTCGGTTTTATCAGTGGAATTTTTGAATATATCATGTCTTTAAGCAGTATGCTGTTTTAACTTAAAAAGAAAAAATGCCATTAAATAAAGGAAACCATATTGAAAAGGAAATTGCCGGTGTAAAATGCCGTGTGGTTGAAGAAAATGTTTCAAAAGAAAGGGCTGATTTTCTTGAGAAGCTGCTGAAACATAACGGCTTTGAGGTAAAAATAGAGCAAAATCCGGAAGCTCCGGATCAGTTCACTGTGGGTGTTACGGATTTGTTATTCAACCCGGTGATCTATGTTTATGAATTGCGACTCAAAACGTTTAACTCCAAAATTGTGACCCCTGCCTATTGGTTACAAATATTGCCTGAAGGAATTGAAAAAGGCGAGGAAGATTATTACTGGGATTTAAAGCCGGACGAAAATAGTACCGCTGCGTCTGTTCGGTAAAACGAAAATAATCAAATAAAAAAAGCCGGAAAATCCAGCCGTCATAAAGGATCCTCTGTTCGGTGTCCTTCGCCGCGACGGCGAGCTTTTACTTGGCCGCCACCGCTTTATTTCAGCAATCGTATGATTGTTTTCTGACGCAAAAATAAATAATTGCTGATATCCCTGTGTTATGAAATTGTTAAATGGCAAAAAAGCAATTTCTTTTTCCGATCTTCCTATCTTTGGCGTTTTGTAAACGGGAGCCGCTGGTTTGGATAACAAATACGACATCATCATCATCGGGGCAGGGTTGGGAGGCCTTGAGTGTGCTTATATCCTGAGTAAAAAGGGCTACAAGGTCTGTGTACTTGAAAAGAATCCGAAAGCCGGCGGGACATTGCAGGGATTTCAGCGCGGCAACTGCCGGTTCAGTTCGGGTATGCACTATATCGGAAGTCTGGATGAAGGTCAGGTGATGAACCGTATGTTCAGGTATTTTGGCATCCTGGATAAGCTGAAATTGAAACGCATGGACGAAAACGGATTTGAAGTATTTCATATTGCCGGAAAAGAATACAAATATCCCATGGGCCACCAGCGTTTTACGGAACAGATGATCAGTTATTTCCCGGAGGAGAAAAAAGCCGTTGAAAAATATGTCGCTGATATTCAGGCGACGGCTGATGAAGTGGATGTTTATAATTTAAGGTATCCCGTAAACTATGACATAAGAAACAGCAGGTCACTGACATTGGGCGCTTATGAATACATCCGGTCATTATCAGGGAATACCGAACTGCAAAATGTGCTGGCAGCTCAGAATTTCAATTATGCAGGGACAAAAGAAACTTCGCCTTTTTACACACACGCACTCATTAACAACTATTACCTGAACAGCGCTTACAAATTTGTTGGTGGCAGCGATCAGTTGGTTATTCATCTTGTGAAAAACATTGAAGAAAACGGCGGGATTGTTCTGACAGGCAAAAAAGCAAACCAATTTGTTTTTGAAAATGATCTGCTGGCCGGTGTGAGAACAGAAAACGGCGAAATCTTTTTTGCAGACCGCTTTATTTCAAATATCCACCCGGCGCTCACATTCGGGATGATGGA
>JAADID010000325.1 GCA_013151505.1 Chlorobiota bacterium
GAATGGTGGAATGCTGGAGCGGTGGAAGGATAAGTCCACTCCGAAAACTTATATTTGAATGATTAGCCACAAAGACTCCAAGACACCAGGACGCACAAAGGGTTGATAACCAAATATGTGGGCTTGGTGTAACTTCGTGACTTAGTGCCTCCGTGGCAAGATTTATACTTTTCAGAGTGGACTCAAGGATGGAAGGACGGAAGAATGAATGAAGGGGAGAATGGGAGAATGGGAGAATGGGAGAGTGGTTTGAAGAAAACGATGTCTTGAAATGCAAAGAAACCCCGCCCTGAAGCCCGCCTGACCTGTCGGGCAGGGGCGGGGAAACTGACAGCATTCATAATATTATGCTATGAAATAAATCTGTTACCCAATTCTTCATGAATGCGTGGTGTGAATATTAAAAGATAATGAACTGATTATCCGGCATATCCGAATAGCTTTTTCTCTTTGATGGTTTTGGCTACCGTCATGGGGACATATTTTTCCCAGTCCGGGTTGCCATCCTGGATCATTTGAAGTACTTCATAAGCTTTTATGTGCAACTGCTGCGACATGCCGCTTGGAATATCCAGGATAAAACGGTTTTTACGCAGGTATTCAAAAAGTAATTGCACATCGTCATCCATTTTAACGGATGCTGAAGTGACCATTTCGTTACCGCCTTTACGAATAGTGGGATAGATGTAAAGCTTCATGTTTTGCGGGAACATTTTGGCAATAGCTTCCAGAATGCCACCGCGCAAATGACCATAATATTTTTTATCAACAATCTTTTCCAATGTGGGTACCCCGGCAACAATGCGCAGTTTTTTCAGTTTGAACATGCTGAAAAATTCGACGAGCTTATAATATTCCCGGATATCGGAAACCATCACATTTTGCCCGATGCCGTTTAACATGTTTACTCTTTCCAGAAAATCCTGTTCGTCTATTTCTCCTTCCGTCAGCAGGTTGTTCAGGGAGATTTCACAAAAAGAGTAAGTGTTGTCCGGTTCATAATCTTCATCTTTTTGAAAAAGCTCCAGGCTCTTGTTCAGGATGTCTTTGGCTACATAAGTTATCGGCCTGAAACTTCCCCTGAATGCCAGCACATTTTTCTTGTACAACATGTCCGACGGTTGTTGCAGGTTTCCGTGCTTGTCGAACAGGATAGCATGGGTCATTCCGTGTTTTACCAGTTGAACTCCCAGCAGACGGTTATCCACATAATCAAGTCCGGGCCCCGACATACGTATCATCGTGATACGGAAACGATCGTGTGAAAGGTTATCGGTTAACGACCGGAGAAAAATATTCGGGTATTTTGAATAATACTTACAGGCATAAATAAGATTTACCCCCAGAACCCCCAGTGTTTTTTGCTGAAGCAGGCCATCGTTTTCGAGTAATTTAACATGAATGATAACAGTATTGGGTTTGCTTCCGGGAGTTAGTTGAAAACGAATGCCCATCCAGCCGTGTGCATAATTTGTTTTGGTAAAGTTGAGTATTTCCACCGTATCGGCAAAAGCGAAAAAGCTGGCTTGGGGTTTTTCTTCCTTCAGCAATTTATTAACTTCTTTGTACTCGGCTTCCAGCATTTTAAGCAGCCGGTTTTCAGATACGTAGCGCCCGCTTTTTCCTTCGTTGTATAAAATATCGCTGAACTTTTTATCGTAAGCGGAGATTGTTTTAGCCACTGTCCCCGATGCGCCTCCTGAGAGGAAAAAATGACGTGCTACCTCTTGTCCGCCGCCGATTTCGGCAAAAGAACCGTAAAAATCTGTATCCAGGTTTATTTTTAAAGCTTTCCGGTTTGTGGGTATTGACTCGTGTTTCATGTTTTTGTAATTGGTCATGCGATGGTGATGCGATGGTCATGCAGTTGTTATACTATTGTCATTTGGCCTTTGGCCGTTATGCTGCTTTTGTTAATTTGTTGTGTATTCGACCCCCTCGGCCTTCGGCCACTCCCCCAAAGGGGGAGACAAATGTTTTTCAGTTCATAGATTTTAAGTTCCGAGGCCTCGGAATTGGTTTCACTTTCTTTTATTCATCCAGTCTTCCATCATTCCACCACCTCATATTTCACTATTTAACTCCTAACCCTAATCTCTCTTCTTCTCCAACAGTTTTTCCAGTTCCTTATTTTCGTCCCTTAAGCGGGCTGCTTCAATAAAGTCCAGTTCTTTCACTGCTGCCTGCATGTCTTTTTTGTTTTTTTCGATGGCTTTGCGGATGGCATCGGCGCTCATGTACTGTACAACAGGATCGGCGGCTACGCTGGTTCCCGTATTTTCCACATAAGCATCTTTCGGACGGTTATCCACAACAGCCGTTTGTCTCATGATGGCCTCGGTTGATTTGATGATGGCAGTAGGTGTAATCCCATGTTTTTCATTATATGCCAGTTGTTTTTCTCTCCTCCGTTCCGTTTCTTCGATAGTCCTTCGCATGGAATCGGTAATTTTGTCGGCATACATGATCACAAGACTGTCCAGGTTTCTTGCTGCCCTTCCGGCAGTCTGGGTTAGTGAGCGTTCAGAGCGTAAAAAGCCTTCCTTGTCAGCATCGAGGATGGCCACAAGTGCAACTTCGGGCAGGTCGAGACCTTCGCGCAGCAGGTTTACTCCCACAAGCACATCAAAATTCCCTAATCGCAGGTCGCGCATGATCTCCACGCGGTCCAGGGTGTCCACGTCCGAATGGATATAACGGGTGTTGATGTCAAGCTTTATCAAATACTTTGTCAATTCTTCGGCCATCCTTTTAGTAAGGGTAGTGACAAGTACCCGCTGTTTTCTGGCAATGGTTTTTTCTATTTCATCCAGCAGGTCGTCAATCTGGTTCATGCTTGGACGCACTTCAATTTTCGGATCAAGTAATCCTGTCGGGCGGATCAGTTGTTCCACGACAATCCCTTCCGATTGCATCAGTTCATAATCTCCCGGGGTGGCGCTGACAAAGATGGTTTGCCCGGTGAGCTGCTCAAATTCATCAAATTTTAAAGGCCTGTTATCCATCGCCGCCGGAAGGCGGAATCCATATTCCACAAGGGTTTGTTTCCGTGACCGGTCTCCGCCGTACATGGCCCTGACCTGTGGAATGGTCACATGGCTCTCATCTATGATCGTGATGTAATCATCAGGAAAATAATCAAGCAGGCAGAACGGCCTTGACCCCGGTTTTCTCCCGTCGAAATAGCGTGAATAATTTTCGATGCCCGAGCAATAACCCAACTCGCGCATCATTTCCACGTCATATTCCACCCGGTCTTTCAGACGTTTGGCTTCGAGGTGCCGGCCGATCTCGTTGAAATAGTCCACTTGTCTCATCATGTCCATCTGGATATCCATCAGGGCGGATTTCATTTTATCCTGTGAAGTAACAAAAATATTAGCCGGGTAAATGGCAATATTTTCCAACGAATCCATCCTTGCCCCTGAAACGGGTTCGATCATTTCCAGTTGCTCGATCTCATCTCCCCAGAAAATGATGCGGTAAGCAAAGTCGGCGTATCCGGGAAATACATCTACGGTATCTCCTTTGACCCTGAAGGTTCCCCTGCGGAATTCGATATCATTTCTTGAATATAAACCGTTTACAAGGTCGCGCAGGAACTTGTTTCTGCTGATCTTCTGGCTCACATGAAGCGAAACCACATTGTTGGTAAAATCATCCGGATTGCCGATACCGTAAATACACGAAACCGATGACACGACAATCACATCCCTGCGGCCCGAAAGCAGCGAAGAAGTAGTGCTCAGCCGCAGTTTCTCAATTTCTTCGTTGATGGAGAGGTCTTTTTCGATGTAGGTATTTGTCACCGGGATGTAGGCTTCCGGCTGGTAGTAGTCGTAATAGGAAACAAAATATTCCACGGCATTCTCGGGAAAGAACTGCTTAAACTCTCCGTACAATTGGGCTGCCAGTGTTTTGTTGTGGCTCAGTACCAATGCCGGACGGTTGACTTTTGTCAGCACATTGGCGATGGTAAAAGTCTTCCCTGAACCGGTAACCCCCAGCAGAGTTTGTGCCCGGTCACCGCGCAAAAGGCCTTCGGTCAGTTGCTTGATGGCCTCCGGCTGGTCACCCGTCGGTTTAAAATCGGATATGAGGTTGAATTTCATAAAAGTTTTGCAAAAATACGATAATGAACGGCCCGAAATATTCAGAAGTTTTAATAATTAACAGAAAATAATTTATCTTTAAACCCAACAACCAAATTTATTATGAGACTTCAAAAATTACCTCTCTTTCTTCTTTTTTGTTTCCTTCTCTCTGTTTCGGGATTCGGCCAAAACTGGGAATGGAAATGGAGCGAACAGGTCACCCAAAAAGATGCTCCGGCATGGTCGTACATCATGAATATTGATTTCCAAAATAATGTTTATACCGGGACAATGTTTGGCGACTCAATTTTTTTCGGAGATACGCTGTTTACAACCGACAGCTACTATGACTGGGCAAACTGGGCCATTGCAGAATATGATGAGCATGGCGAGTTTCAAACTGCTTTTGATATTACCTCATCAGAAAACAATCTTATTTTTGAAGTTTTAATGGCTACTGATAAAAATTTAAATATATATCTTGTGGGTGAGTTTCAGCAAGAGGCTCACCTGTTGGATACTACGATTTATCATGGAAATGTGTCTGTGCCAAATTCTCCCGAGCTTTTTGTAGCTAAAATTACACCAGGTTTAAACGTGGAATGGATTCAGCTTATCAGCAGTAACTCCCAGGATATGTGTCAGGGACTTGCCGTTTCTTCCGATAATTACCTGTATATGGCTACCAAACATTTTGGTAATGCCGGGGAGAATGATACTGTGATCTACATGGGTCAGGACACAGTCGTATTCAACACTTCTTTTTGTTCTGTTTTAAAGATTGATTTTGATGGTAATATTGTTTGGAGAAAAGGGTTAAGATCAGATGAAATCGGTATAGATGTCAGGGAAATAAATATCAATCATTTTAACAGCATTACAGTAAATGGCGATCTGCGAGGTGACCTGTACTTTTCCAATGATACGGTTTTTCATCCCCACCCGGGAGAATACATGCACCGGCCGTTCATTATTGAAATCGATTCTTCCGGAGAGCTAATAAACGGGATAATTCCTGATTGGAACATTGTACTATCGGATTCTAAAAGGGATGCTACCGGGAATTTCTTTTTTGCCGGATTTGTTTGGGATACCGTTTATTTTGCATCAGATACATTAATAAAACATAAAGATACAATCGTAAATATCCTTGCAAAACTAAATACCGATTATGAGCCTGTATGGTATGAAACGGCCAAAGCAAGAAAAGAACAGGGCTCTTATTATTTTTCCATTGACACGTTTCAGGACACCTTATTTTTTGTAGGTCGTTGCAGGGGTAAGTTTCCTATGTTTGATACGGTATTTAATCTGGGCAGGTATAAAGGTTTTATTGGTAAAGTTACCCCGGAAGGCAAATTGGATAATTTTAAAATCGCCGAATCTACAGGAGGATTTAAAACATATAATACGAAACTGGATAATTGCGGAAATAACCTGATCATTGCTGGCAGATTTAGCGGTCATATTTATTTCGGAGCAGATTCCCTGGAGTCTTATGCTCTTGGGTGGGATGCCATTGTATCCAAACTCAACTTGTATGATCTTCCACATTTTGATTTTGGCCCCGATACCACCATTTGTGACAGCATCCGGCTGGTAGGGCCGGAGGGGTATAAATATTATTACTGGAACGGTCAGCTATCCGAACAAAACTGGTTCAATGTAACCCAGTCGGGCACCTATACTTTTGCCTGTACCGGGGAGGAGGGATGCTGGATCAGGGATACCATAAATATTGTTGTTCAACCCGGATTTACTATAGATATCGGGCAGGATACCGTAATCGGTTTAACGGATACGCTTTATCTTTCCGTCCCCGACGTTTATGACAGCTATTTGTGGTCAACCGGATCAACGGAGAATTCAATCATAATTACAGGCAGTACGCTCGGACAGGGCGACTGGAGTGTTTGGGTTAAAGTTACACAAGGTGTGTGTTCGGCTTCGGATACAATTCAACTTACTGTAAGCCACACAGATGAGTTGCAGGATATGGGGGTTAAAATCTTTCCCAATCCTGCCGGAAATGTTTTGCAGATACAATCGGAAAGAAAATTTAACAAGGTAGAGCTTATTAACAATGTGGGGATGGTTGTAATATCAAAAAGGATTAATAACGTTGGAAATAAAGTATCAATTGATATTTCGGACATCCCGTCAGGCATTTATCTGATCAGGATATATTTTGATGATTTTGCGGGGAACGGGAAGATAATTAAATTATAATTCAGCAGGAAATATGTATATTCTCTCTCTCGACCAGGGAACCACAAGTTCAAGAGCAGTAATTTACGATCATGATGGTAAAATATGTTCTGTCGCACAAAAAGAATTCAGGCAGATTTTTCCCAACCCCGGATGGGTAGAGCATGATCCTGTGGAAATCTGGTCTTCGCAGATGGCAGTAGCATCCGAGGCCATTGCGAAAATGGGAATTCTCCCGCAATCATTAACAGCTATCGGAATCACCAATCAACGCGAAACCACCATTGTATGGGAACGGAAAACCGGAAAACCGGTTTACAATGCCATCGTGTGGCAGGACAGGAGAACAGCCGGATATTGTGATGAGTTAATAAAGTCGGGGAAATCAGGATTCATCAAGCAAAAGACCGGCCTGGAGGTTGACGCCTATTTTTCAGCCACTAAAATCAAATGGATACTTGATCATGTTCCGGGCGCCAGGAAAAAGGCGATCAAAGGGGAGCTGGCATTCGGGACTGTTGACAGCTGGCTGATATGGAATCTCACATTCGGGAACAGCCATTTAACGGATGTGACGAATGCTTCGCGAACCATGGTGTTCAACATTCATGATTTACAGTGGGATGATGAATTGCTGGAGCTGTTTGATATTCCCCGTGAAATGTTACCCGAAGTCAACCCCTCAAGTTGTTTTTTTACGGAAACATCCGGAAAGATCCTTCAGGCCAAAATTCCGATAACGGGTGTGGCAGGAGACCAGCAGGCAGCCATGTTCGGGCAGATGTGCATCCGTAAAGGGATGGTTAAAAACACGTATGGTACGGGTTGTTTTTTAATGAAAAATATAGGAGATAAGCCGGTGCTGTCTGAACACAGGCTCCTAACGACAGTGGCCTGGCAAATCAACGGTGAAGTTGTTTATGCCCTGGAAGGCAGTGTTTTTACTGCAGGATCGCTGGTACATTGGTTGAGGGACGGGCTGCAGATAATTGAAAATACAAGGGAGATAGAACCACTTGCCTCTTCGGTAGAAGACAGCGCAGGCGTGATTATTGTACCTGCGTTTACCGGACTGGGAGCTCCTTACTGGAAACCGGAGGCTACCGGAACCATAAACGGATTGACGCGCGGCAGCACAAGGGCCCACATCGCCAGGGCAGCCCTTGAGTCTATTGCTTTGCAGAGTTGCGATGTGATCAGGGCAATGGAAAAAGATACGGGACATCCTGTTAAATTGATCAGAGCGGACGGGGGTGCTTCGGCAAACAATTTGCTCATGCAGATGCAGGCCGATTTTTCACAGATCACCGTTGAACGATCTTCTAATTATGAAACCACTTCGCTTGGCGCTGCTTATTTTGCCGGACTGGCTGTGGGTTTCTGGAAAACCACGGAAGAAATAAAGAGCGCCTGGAAGGCGGATAAAAAATTTAAACCGGTTCTGGAAAAGAAAAAAGCTGAAAAGAAAATTAATAACTGGCTGCAAGCCGTTAAAAAAACATTTTGATTATGGACATGTATGGTGTTAAGGATAAAAGTATTCCACAGAAAGTGACTTTGATGTCTGTTGAAACGATCATTGTCGTTGTCAGCGGATGGATATTGTTTTTCGGTGGGTTTGAGTGGTTAGCCGGCTTATTTGGTGCCGGGCAGGTTAGTGCAGGCAATCACGGCAGACGGATAATCCTTTTTGTGTTTATTTTAATCAGTTATGCCCGGTTTTGGATAACTACAACCATACTGCTTCAACGGAAAATGCCCTGGGAAGAAGTGATCAGCGTTTCATTCGCTTTTCTTCTTTATTATGTCGGATTCGGCCTGCTTGGCTACGAGAGTAAACAGCCGTTAGATTCACTTGATGTGATAGGGACATTTATTTTCCTTTTTGGAGGCTGGCTGAATACCGCCGGTGAAATGAAACGGTATTATTGGAAAAAACGCCCTGAAAATAAAGGTAAACTATACACCGGTGGTTATTTCAGGTATGCCATGCACATTAACTATTTCGGTGACATATTGTGGGTTAGCGGGTTTGCCATTTTAACCCGGAACTGGTACTCGGTCATTATTCCTTTGTGGTTGATTGCCTTTTTTCTCTTTTTCAACATTCCAAAACTGGATGCCTACCTGGCCGGAAAGTATGGCAAGGCTTTCGAAGATTACCGGAAAAAGACGAAAAAACTTTTCCCTTTTATCTATTGATCATTTTTTTCTTTTCTTTTTCATATACGACTCAAACATTGAATCGTAGTTGACAGAGATTTCTTCCGTTAATTCAAGGAACCTTTTGTGGGGAATTGCGATTAAACTTTCTGCATACAATGCTCCGTTTGCGCGACTGATCATTGATATCTTGGCAGCGGTTTCTTCGTCCGGCGCTTCGTAAATATCCATGAAATCATACTGACCGAGTAAAGCGTAATGGGCAACGAATCTAACTTCGGGACATTTTTCTTTAACGGTTACATACCAGTCGTGACTGGATTTTGAACGGTCTTTCAATTGATAAGTTGCCTCGGGGGCAAGCTTTGTTAAAAGGATATAAGTTTGCATGGCTTATTGTTTTAAATTAGAGCTACCAAGATACGAAAAAAGGAGGGGAAAAGCAAGTTACTTTTTAATAGACATATACAGGACGATAAAATCATTTATTTTTGCATTGATAACATTAGAAATAAAAACATTTAAAATGAAAAGTTATTTAACGATCGCATTGATTAGCATGCTGATCTTGAGCGCCTGCTCGAGCATAACGGTAACTTCGGATTATGATAAATCTGTTGATTTTACCCAGTTTAAAACCTATTCTTATTACGGATGGGCAAAAGAAAGCAATAAGATTTTAACACCTTTTGACCAGCAACGAATAGAACAGGCATTTGCTGATGAATTTTCAAAAAGAGGCCTGAAGTATGTTAAGGAAGGTGGCGACCTGACTGTGGCCTTATATATTCAAACGGAAAAGAAACAGGAAACTACGGCAACTACAACCGGTATGGGCGGTTATGGCGGTTATTACGGCTGGGGTCCGGGATGGGGCTGGGGCCCTGGTTTTTACGGAGGTATGACACAAACAACTTATCATACATACGATTACCAGGTGGGAACACTTGTGGTTGATGTGTTTGACACAAAGAAAAAAGTGCTGATCTGGGAAAGCGCCGGACAGGGAAGAATTAACGAAAATCCTTCGACCAGGGACAAATCAATTCCTAAAGTTGTTGCACAGATTATGGCTACATATCCTGTTCAACCGATTAAATCAAAATAAAGGTTTTTGACCGTCTTTTCATATTCGTCAAAAGGTCTTCCGTTAAAATAAACACGGGTTAGCCTGGTGGCTTGTTCGGTTATTTGCAACCACTGTAAATGGCATATATTGTTAACAACTCATTGTGATTGTCAATAAAATAATATGATTCCAACCTGATTTCATAGTACCTTTACAATCTGAAATGAAGAAAATTTTTCTTTTCAGAAGTAGTTTAAACATAGAAAATTACACCAGTTTGGTGTCGTTGAATAAAATATTCCGAGCAGTTCCGGTTATGATACAGGGACTGCTTTTTTTGTGCAAAATTAAAATATGAAATATGAGTACATTAAAAGGCCGCAGTTTGATATCCATTACGGATTACAGTAAAGACGATATCCTGAAAATACTGGATATGGCTGAAGAGTTTGAAAAAAATCCGAGGCGGAATATCCTGAACGGATATATTGTCGCTTCATTGTTTTTTGAACCGTCAACACGTACGCGCTTAAGCTTTGAGAGCGCAGTCCAGTATCTCGGCGGACGCATTGTCGGTTTTGCCACAGCCGATACTTCAAGCGTCAAAAAAGGTGAATCGCTGAAAGATACGATCCTGACAGTCAGCAATTATTCTGATTTGATTGTCATGCGCAACCCTTTGGATGGAAGCGCCCGTTTTGCAAGCGAGGTTTCACCCGTACCCATAATTAATGCCGGTGATGGCGCCAACCAGCACCCTACGCAATGCCTGCTTGACCTGTATTCAATAAGAAAAACACAGGGTCGCCTGGAAAATATAGACATTGCCATGGTTGGTGACCTGAAATACGGACGTACCGTTCACAGCCTTGTTCAGGCGCTTACTTTGTTCGGCGCAAAATTCCATTTCGTCTCACCCGAATCGTTAAAAATGCCCAGCGCGGTAAAAACGGTCATTAAAAATGCAGGTCTCGAGTATGATCAATATACCGAACTTTCGGATGTAATCCCCTTTGCCGATATACTTTATATGACCAGGATTCAGGGAGAACGGTTTCCCGACCCGCTCGAATACGAAAAAGTCAAAAATTCTTATATCCTTTCCAATAGAATGCTCAGGGGTTCAAAAGAAACCATGAAGGTGCTTCATCCTTTGCCGCGGGTAAATGAAATTACAGAAGATGTGGATGACAATCCCAAGGCGTATTATTTTCAACAGGCCCGGAATGGGGTTTACATCAGGCAGGCTTTGATCGCAGCGATACTGGGTCTGAAATGATTTAAAATTACGGTTTATAAATTTCAAGCTCAGGATTATTTGAATATCCAATTTCATTAAAACTTTATAAACGATTAATAAATAGTGCCATAAAAGAAGAATAAAAAAGAAAAATAAAACGTAAATCACGTATTTTTAAGATCCGTTAATAAATAATTGAAAAAATACAGGACCATGAATAGTAAAAGAACCGAACTTAAAGTTTCAGCTATCCGAAATGGAACAGTAATAGATCATATTCCTACCGAAAGTGTTTTCCAGGTTTTCAAAATCCTTAACCTCGACAAAACAAAGAACCAGGTATATTTCGGTACGAACCTGGACAGTAAGAAATATGGTAAGAAAGGAATTATCAAGATCAGTGATAAGTATTTTGAATACGAAGAGATCAACAAAATTGCTCTTGCGGCTCCCAAGGCAACATTGATTGAAATCAAAGATTATGATGTGATCCGAAAAGAAAATGTCCAATTGCCGGAATACGTTGATAAAATTGTAAAATGTTTTAATCCGAAATGCGTTACAAATAATCAGAATGTGTCCACTTCTTTTAAAGTTACGGAAGATCATAAAGGAAATATGAAGCTTTTTTGCAAATATTGCGAGAAAACAATGGCGAAGGAAAATATAGAATTTGTTTAAAATTTCCGTTATACTTTTGCAGATGGCCGGTCGTTAAACCGGGCCATTCAAATCCTGCTTGTTTATCTGATGAAAACAAAAACACATCCTGTTAAAAAACTTATAAAACAGGGCGAGCATCAGCAGCTTGATTTTAAATTTGAAATCTCCGACGCTGCTAAAATTGCCCGTACGCTGGTTGCATTTGCCAACACCGACGGGGGCCGCCTGTTGATTGGTGTGAAAGATAACGGGGTGATAAAAGGGGTTTCGTCCGATGAAGAATTCTTTATGATCGAAAATGCAGCTCAACGATTTTGTAAACCTGAAGTCAGGTTCAAATCCAAAGAGTGGGTTTTGGAGGGGAAAAGGGTCCTTGAGATCGAGGTGCCATTCAGTCGTGAATATCCCCATCGCGCACCTGATCATAAAGGGAAATACAGGGCCTATGTTCGTGTAAAAGATCAGAACCTTCTCGCTAACGGAGTGCTGATGAAAATGTGGAAAAAGCGGAAAAGCAATAAAAGTATCAAATTTGTTTATTCCGAACCTGTCCAAAAAGTTTTAGCCCAATTAAAAGAAACCCATCATATTACCTTATCGGAAACAAGGCGTTTGTCCCGGCTTTCCAAATACAGAGCCGAACAGCTGCTTTGCGACCTAATCCTGCTGGATGTGATTGAAATGGAAATGACGGAATCGGGTACATCTTTCTCCCTGAAAGAAACAAATAAATAGAATAAACATCGTTCGACGGTTTTACAGATTTATCATTTAACATATTTTTACATGCTGGTGCAGGCACAATTCAACCTTTTACTACATTTGCATGTTGATTATTATGAAAAGGAGATTAAAAATATCAGTGGTCTTTCTGACGCTATTAATAATTTTTGCTTTTTCGGGTGTTCAGGCACAGGAATTCGGATCAAATGTTATTAATGCACCTGTTAGTAAAGGACAACCGGTTATAAATCAGCAATTCAAGCCGGATGTTTCATTTACCCTGGGGACTTCTTTTTCGAGTTTCGGGCCCGGTTTCAATACTTTCGGGACTTTTGTCATGCCTGAAATTACTTTCCCTGTTTCTGAAAAATTTGCCATCAGGACAAGTATCGGCTATTCCAATACTTTTTATACAACTCCCGGTGCCGAAGGATCGTTGTTTTCTCAAAATAATGTCCAGTATGGCTATCTTTCGGTAAGCGGCTTGTATCGTGTAAATGAAAAGTTAACCATTGGCGGAACCGCTTTTAAGACTTTTGACCTGGCGCCGAGAAAAGATCAGGTCAATCCCCGGGCCATAGATTTCAGTAATGAAGGAATTATGCTCAACCTGGATTATAAAATTTCGGACCACGTAAGGATCAATGCCGCGTTCAGCTATCAGAAACGAAGCCCTTATTATTATTACAATAACGGTGGTTTCATGAATAATTCTTCTCCGTTTTATCACAATGGTTTTGCCCCGTATTTTTAACCAAATGGAAGCTGGACAAAACCGTTAAATTTCGTTGAAAAAATCAATTTTACTTATGATGTATTCAGGCCTGAAACTTTATTTGCTGATGGGTTTAAAACCGATCTGATGATCTTCTTATCCAACAGGCCTGATGGATTGGGCGGGTATGATCTGTATTAATCACCCTAACATTTAAAATATTTAACCGGAGATGATTGGTTTGACAAACCAAAAAAATTTTTATTGTAAAAGATGATCTGATGGTAAGTATTTTTTTGGCATTCCAACGACAACACATTTTGAAATCAAATCATCAATTTCAGGAGTACGTATATTTTTGGATATCGCTTCCAAAGTATCTTTACTTATTTTGACAGTTTCAGGCGCATATTTTTTCCACTGGCTGTCCTCATACGCATACCAATTATCAGGAAACCGGAATGTGAATGTTACATTCCCGTTTTCATCTCTACCTGTTTCATGATAAAGGGGATTGAGTTTTAAATATCCAAAAGCATGCGGCCACTCTTCAAACACACCATAAACTTTGAAGATATCTTTACGATGACTTGCAACAATGGAAAGCCAACCTGTATGTTTCATTTCTTTTAACGGCAGTTCGTTCAACAGATCAGGCCCTTTTTTTTGAATATACCTTTCTAATACATGATCCTGCTCCAAAATTATATTCATCCTATCCTTGAAATACCTTTTTAATTGGTCGAAAGAAACAATTCTGAAATTTCGGTAATATTTTAATTCTTCACCAAGAATCCGTGTAATTATTATTACGCCATTTTGATCAAGAACTCTTTTCATTTCAAAGACAGCAGCCTTACGGTATGCAAAATATCCAAAAGCATCTGAGCAAAAAACTCCTGAAAACGTTCCCTCCTCAAAAGGCAAAGTATGATCAGCTTCGGCACAAAAATAATTTCCCGTGGGAGCAACGAACTTTTTTGCCAAATAAAGTTTTGTAAAACTTCGATCCATGCCAATAACCGGTTGTTTGTTAAAACGATGCGTTAAATAATGCATGGTGTGCCCTCCACCGCAAGCCAGGTCCAATATTGGCTTGTCGTCAACCGGCAAGGTCGTCAGGAGCGACAAACCAACCAAATAACGTGGTTGTCCGAACTTGTAAGTATAATAACTAAACACCAGGCTGTTCATGAGCTTCTTAAAATACTGATATATAAATCCTTTTGCTGAAGTCTCATTTAGCAGTTTTGTATATGACTTATTTTCTCTTTTTCGCAATCTAACATCTTGCAATGTAAGTTTTGTAAGAAACCAATAAATTAAATAAAGGCACCTCCTTCCTATAATTTTAACGACAAATTTGGGCAATCTATTAGTTAAGGGGTTGCTCGTTTTGAAGGATTCCTCTTTATTAAACAAGTTTTTAAGAGAAGCTCTCCTGAATCGAAAAAGCAAAAGGTCTTTTTTAACACTTTCAATATTCCCCGATTCTATTCTGTGAACAAGCCCCCTTACAGAAATCCATTTTTGTTTTAAAGTATTTTTGATATCGGTTAATGTTGCATCAACGTAACCGTCACCCGGTATCATTATTGGTATCCCAAATGC
>JAADID010000251.1:0-961 GCA_013151505.1 Chlorobiota bacterium
GAAGTCTTGAATAAAAAAGCGAAATCGTTTGACATTGAAAAACCATTTCAAAACGAATTTATTGACTGGTGTACAAAAACCGGAGATGAAAGAATTGATTTATCACAAGTGGACTCGGTATTTATTATGGAACAAATTAGCCGATATAACGAGATTAAATGGGACAAAAAGAGAATTGACAAAAAAATAAAAATCAGAAAAAAATCAATTGATTATTTTACAATACCATTATTTTTAAACAAGAAAAAAGACCTTATTATAGTTTTCCATAGACAGTATCTTGGACCTCTTGCTGCCGAAAGAAAATATGAACTTTATAAAAAAGTCAATAATAAATGGAAATTAATAAACATACAACTTGTCTTCGTTTCGTGAACCAAAAAAAGAAATCACAATGCACAAAAAATATAGCACATCCGTCAGATGATGGGTGCATCATATTCAAATCGGTAAAACCGAATTATTTTTTTATGAAAAAAGTATTCATCATAGCTTTTATATTTCTAAACACATTTGGATATTCACAAACCGGGATTGAATGGAATGAGGATTATGTTCTTCAGCTCTCTGATTTTCAATCGCCTGCAACAAAGATCGGAAACGTGAACATTTACAGTCTGCATAGCGGCATTACAATGAACTTTATGTATCAGATGTCGAATGCCGAATTTATGTTTAAAAAGAACTTTAATTCTGCCGTGAAATGTGTTTTTAATCGCAATGCAGCTTCAATAATAGCACCGGACACAGCAATTGCATTGTGTTTGTTGGATTTTGCCAGATTTGAATTTGATCTGACAGAATTATACACCAGGAAATTCAGAAAAAAGATGTTCGAGGAAAAAGGTGCTTTTTCGGGTTCAGATTTTTTTGAACCAATCTTTAATAAAATTCAGGCAGAATTAAATGTGCAGATTGCAAATGCCGGAAATAAAACCGATTTGGGACGGAATAAAAATGA
>JAADID010000251.1:1051-3541 GCA_013151505.1 Chlorobiota bacterium
AAAAGAAAAGAAAAGAAAAAATAAACAATAAGTCATGAAATACGTCGGAGCCCATGTCAGCGCTTCGGGAGGTGTTGAAAACGCCCCTGAAAACGCCCATAAAATAGGAGCAAAAGCTTTTGCCCTGTTCACAAAAAACCAGAAACAATGGTTTTCCAAACCCTTTACGGCAGAAAACATTGAAAAATTCAAAGCCAACTGTGAAAAATACGGTTACAGTCCTGACCATATTCTGCCTCACGACAGCTACCTGATCAATCTGGGAAATCCGGTTCCCGAAAACCTGGAAAAATCCCGCAAGGCCTTTCTGGATGAAATGCAGCGTTGCGAACAGCTTGGCCTGAAGATGCTCAATTTCCACCCCGGTTCCCATCTGAAGAAGATCACCGAAGACCAATGTTTGCAGCTCATTGCCGAATCCATCAATATGATCCTTGACAAAACACAGGGTGTAACAGCAGTCATTGAAAATACCGCCGGACAGGGCAGCAACGTGGGTTATAAGTTTGAACACCTTGCCGCCATCATCGAAATGGTGGAAGACAAAAGCCGGGTGGGCGTCTGCCTCGACACCTGCCATACCTACACCGCCGGCTACGACATCAAAACGGACGCAGGTTACCGGACCACATTCGAAGAATTTGAACGCATTGTCGGGTTCCAATACCTGCGCGGACTCCATCTCAATGATTCCAAAAAGGAACTGGCCTCCCGCGTGGATCGGCACGACAGCATCGGCAAAGGTCTGCTGGGTATTGAACCGTTTCGCCGCATCATGAATGACCCCCGTTTTGACAACATGCCACTGATCCTGGAAACTCCGGACACCAATCTGTGGGCCGAAGAAATCAGGTTGCTGTACGAATTGCAGGAATAACCTGTTATTTTTTATCAATGCAACTGTCAGATAGACAGCGTCTAAATTACATCTCTCTCTTGACAATACAGTATAATTGCTGTACCTTTCCCAGTCCTTTAAAGTTCATTTTTTTTCAAACTTAAAACTGATTACCATGTCCGATAAAACAGCAGATCTTGCCGGTCCCGGCATCAGCACTTATGAAGAAGTTGAAAAAATACTTCCCAGTGATTACAAGGCCCTGTTGCCTCCGTTAAAACGCATGAAAGCGCTTTACATGATCAAAGAGTATATCGAAAAACACCTTTGCGAGGAATTGAACCTGCAAATGGTTCAGGTGCCTTTGATCGTGAGCAAAGACAGCGGGGTGAACGACTACCTCGACCGTGACGGGTCACGTACTCCCGTGGAGTTTCCCTGCGGATTGGGGCTTCCCAAACCGATCACTGCCCAGGTGGTTCAGGCGGCTACCAAGTGGAAAAGGATGGCGCTGGCCCAGTTCGAATGTGAAGTCGGCGAAGGCATCAACACCGACATGCGCGCCGTGAGAAAAGATTATTTCCTTGACCATGATCATTCTTCTTACGTGGATCAGTGGGACTGGGAAAGACGCATTACGGCCGATATGCGTAATCTGGATTTCCTGAAAGATACCGTAAAAAGAATCTGGAAAGTGATTTATGGCGCCGGAGAACTGGTACGGGAAAAGTTTCCTGAGCTGAGAGACCCGAAATATCCGGATTTCCCGGAAGAGCTTAAATTTATCCATGCCGAAGAGCTGCTGGATATGTATCCCGACCTGCCCCGGAAGCAAAGGGAAACCAAACTGCTACAGGAATATCCGGCAGTGTTCATCATCGGCATCGGCTGGGTGCTCAAAGACGGTTATCCCCACGAAATGCGGGCAGCCGACTATGACGACTGGGTCACCCCGACAATCACCAAAAACGGGACACAGATGCACGGCCTGAACGGCGATATCCTGGTCTGGAACCCGGTAACCCGCCGTCGCCATGAGCTGACCTCAATGGGTATCCGTGTGACCAAAGAAACCATGAAGCAGCAGCTTGAAATTTCAGGCCAGCTCGATTTCCTTAAGCTGCCCTATCACCAGGCCATTCTGAATGATAAGATTCCTTTGAGCATCGGTGGTGGCATCGGCCAGGGAAGAACCTACATGTACCTGTTGCGTACGGCACATCTCGGTGAAGTAACGGTTTCCGTCTGGCCTGATCAACTGAAAAAGATCTGTGCAGCGAAAAATATTCATGTGCTGGAATAGACTTACTTAATCATTGGAGCCGTCTAAAAAGTCCTTTGTGTCTCTCTGTGTTTACTTGGTGTATCTCTGTGAAATAAATACAAAAATCTGTTACACAGAGGTTCACGGAGAAGTAACAAAGAACCACAAAGATTTTATTATATCAAATTAGCTGAAAAATTGACTTTTTGAACGGCTCCATATTTATTCCATGCATTTGCAATGCTGTATATAATTCATTATCAACAAAAATACGTGCATTTCAAATGCAGAAAAGTAAAACATCCTCGTTGCAACCTCAAATCCACATATCTTAAAATCAAAAAGCCGCGAATGCGCGAATACACTCAATTAAACGAATGAAAAGCTT
>JAADID010000113.1 GCA_013151505.1 Chlorobiota bacterium
TATACAACTTCAGAGCAGCTTCATCTATTGCCGGTAGTTCTTCAATAAATTTTTTCTGAATGGGTTCCCAGACGGCATCCACATCTTTGTGTGCATCGCCCCAGCGTTGGGCTGCCAGCGTGCCGGTCCTGTTAAATATCCACCAGGCAGATTCAAGTGTAAAACCGTTTACTCTTCCCGGAACTTTGTACTGACGGGGAAGATCGGTCACCGACCCGTAAACAGGAACATAAACAGATGAAGCCACATTATCCATTGCCAGCCATTCTACTCCTCCGATTTCATCCGGCAGCCAGTTACGTAATTGGATGATAGTGGCGTACATGGTGTACCAGCGGGCAATAGTACGTTCTCCGAGCCATCCCCAGCCGCCGTTGATCTTGAAAAGTTTGTTGGCATCGTAAGGCATGAACGGATTGGCCAGCGGTGAGATCACGGTTTTGCCGTTCTCATCGGTGACCGTCAGGGTCTTGCGCATATCAAAGGGTGTCCCTTCATAATAATCTTTGAAAATAGAGATCAGTTTTTCGAGTGTAACCAACGTATCCGGTTTGATGGAAAAGGGAAAATTCTCCGCATTGGGATCAAGGTGAAGCGAAGGGGCAAGCAGGTCGAAGACTCTCCACTCACGCCGCCGGGCAGCCAGCGAAGTACGGCTGTGGGGTGCATAAGCATAGCAGAACCGGAATTCTTCTTTATCGGGATCGTACCAGCCGTTGTCAATAGCCACCTGATAAACATTTTCCGAAGCCATGAAATGATCCGGGTCATCCAGGTTGATCTCTTTGATTGTACTGGCATTGGCATTGACTGCCACATGATCGTCGGGGACGCGCTGTGCTACCCAAACGGCGCCGACTTTTCCTTTACCCGGTCCCACCACTTCAAAGTGCCACACTTCGTTTTTGTCGGCAATGGTCAATGCTTCGCCATAGTCATTCCATCCGTATTTTTTCAGCAGCTCTCCGGCCATGCTGATGGCGCTGCGTGCTGTTGTGTTTCTTTCCAGCATCAACTGGCACAACCGCTGACAATCAATCAACCCGCTATCGCTTTGCAGTTCTTCACGGCCGCCGAAAGTGGACTCGCCGATACCCACTTGTTTGGTGTTCAGACTCGGATAGGCCGTATTGATGTATCCGTAAGTTTCTTCCACCTGGGGAATCTCACCGATCCGGATGTGAGCATAAGCCGGCATGGCCAGCGAGTCGTTTTTCACCCTTTTGTACATGGGAACCGTTTCGCCGGGTTGGTGCTTTTTGGCGGGTATAATATTGATCCACGACCTTGTCCGGTGGCTGTCGTCGGTGTGGGAAGTGATCACGGAGCCGTCAGCCGATGCCAGTCGCCCCACCGTGATGGAGGTACACGCATCCGGAAAACCGCCTGTCCAATCAGCTCGTGTTTCGGTTTGAGAAAATCCGGTAAGCGGATAAATGATAATCGCTATGTATAAAATAAGGTGTTTCATATTAATAATTTTTGATTTAAATTATACCATTGTTCCCGTCCTCAAGGAGGGGTAACTGATTTTTCTCATACTATTAAGGACTCTTTCAGATTCCCTGTCATTCATGGCCGGGTATGGCAAAGCGCTGGTTTCGGCGACTAAAGTCGCCGGTACGTTAAAACATCCCTTTTCCAATTTACATCAACCAAATCCTTCTGCACTTATTTGCACCAACTGCACCCATTGCACCTTGTACCCCGATTTTACTCTTTCATCCATTCAAACACCCGGTAATGATCGCCGTCCATGCCCAGCGCCCGGTAAACGGCAAGGGCGTTTTTGTTGTCCACATCCACGTACAACCGCAATCCCGCACAATCCTTATCATCTTCAATCAATTTTTTGGCATGGCCGTACATCATCCTGAAAACTCCTTTTTTCCTGTATTCGGGCAAAACGTAAACCGACTGTATCCACAATATCCACCGGTTCCGCCAGTCGCTCCATTCGGGCGTCAGCAGCATGGAGGCAATGATCTTACCGTCATGATCCACAACAAAATATTTTCCCTTCTGCGGATCCCTGAAAACGGCAATCACACCATTGGTAAGGGTTTCGGTGTCGAGTTCAAAGCCCTCGCTTTCCATGGCCATCTTCATTTGAAAATCAATAATGGCCCGGCTGTCTTCTTCGTTGGCAAGTCGTATACGAAACATCTTTTTTAATACTTTTGCGCAGGTTTCGCGAACAAAAATAAACATTCTGACAGTTCAATGAGCGACCAAATTAATCATGAGTGCGGTATAGCACTGATCCGGCTGTTGAAGCCATTAGAATATTACCTGGCCAGGTACGGGACTTCCCTCTATGGCCTTCAGAAGTTGCACCTGATGCTCCAGAAGCAGCACAATCGCGGGCAGGATGGTGCCGGAATAGCCGAGGTGAAATTCGACCTCCCTCCGGGAAACAAATACATCAGCCGGATACGATCCAATGCAAATGCTCCCATCCTGGATGTTTTTAAAAAAGCCTATACACGCATCAATGAACTGGTCAGGGACAATCCCAGGCGGCTGAACGATGTGAGCTGGCTGAAAGCCCATGCCGAATTTACGGGCGAGTTGTTCCTCGGGCATTTGCGCTACGGGACTTATGGAGGAAACCTGAAGTCGAACCTTCACCCGATGATCAGGGCGAACAACTGGAAAACCCGTAGTCTGGTGCTGGCAGGTAACTTCAACATGACCAACAACAATGAACTCTTTCAGACACTTGTGGAAATCGGCCAGTATCCGGTTGAAACATCGGATACGGTGACCGTGATTGAAAAGATCGGCCACTTCCTTGACGAAGAAAATGAAAGGGTTTACAGGCATTTTAAAGAAAAAGGAGGGTCAAAATTTGAAGCCACCCGGCATATTATCAACCAACTGGATGTGCTCAATATCTTAAAAGAATCGGCGAAACGGTGGGACGGGGGTTATGTTATCGGTGGGCTGCTGGGTCATGGAGATGCGTTTGTAATACGCGACCCGGCGGGAATTCGCCCGGCGTTTTATTATCATGACGATGAAATCGTGGTGGCTGCTTCGGAAAGACCGGTCATCCAGACGGCCTTTAACCTTCAGTTTGATGAAGTGAAAGAACTCCCTCCCGGCCATGCCATGATCATCAAGAAAAACGGTAATGTCAGTTTTGACCGTTTTATTGATCCGCTCCCCAAAAAAGCCTGCTCGTTTGAACGTATTTACTTTTCCAGGGGATCGGACAAAGACATTTACAGGGAACGGAAAAAGCTGGGCTGGTTCCTGGGGCGTCCGATCCTTGAAGAAATTGATTTTGACCTGGAGAATACGGTTTTTTCCTATATCCCGAATACGGCCTCGGTAGCTTTCAGCGGGCTGGTTGAGATGATCAATGATTTCAGGACAAAACAGATTACCGAAGAAATAGTGAAAGAAGGTTCATCCATAAAAAAGGAAAAACTGGAAAAGCTGTTTTCGGTAAAACCGAGAATAGAAACAATTGCCGTTAAAGATATTAAGCTAAGGACATTTATCACGGCCGACAACCAGCGCAACGACCTCGTAGCCCACGTATATGATGTTACTTATGGTGTGATCAGGAAAGGAACCGACACACTGGTTGTGCTTGACGACAGCATTGTGCGGGGTACAACGCTTAAACAAAGCATTATCCGCATGCTCGACCGTTTGTCGCCCAAAAAGATCATTGTGGCATCTTCCGCACCGCAGATACGTTACCCCGATTGTTACGGGATTGACATGGCGCGATTGAATGATTTTATTGCGTTTAAAGCCACCATTGAACTGCTGAAAGAAACTCATCAGGAACACATTATCAATGAGGTTTATGTAAAATCTAAGGCCCAGGAGAACCTGCCGAAAGAAGAAGTTGTAAATTATGTTCAGGAGATATATAAACCTTTTACGGCAAAACAGATATCGGATAAAATAGCGGAACTGGTTACTGACAAAGACATCAAAGCGGAAGTTAAAATTATCTATCAGAGCATTGAAAATCTGCATGCCGCCATTCCGCATCACAAGGGCGACTGGTATTTTACAGGTGATTACCCGACTCCCGGCGGGAATAAGGTAGTTAACCAGTCATTCATCAACTACATCGAAAAGCGAAATGATCGCGCCTACTGATGTTATCCTCCGGGATACATTTTCTTGAATGCTCTGCTGATCTCGCCTGCAATATCCATAAACTCCTTCGGTGTCAGTTCCACCCGCGGACTTGAGAAACTCATTTCCGATGGTTTATTTATGGGAATTAAATGAATATGGGCATGCGGAACATCCAGCCCGAAAACGATCATGCCTATACGTTTGCAGGGAATAACCGATTCTGTGGCTTTGCCCACCTTTTTTGCAAAATCAAACAAGGTGTGGTACAAATCATCATCCAGGTCGAAAATGTAATCTGTTTCTTTCTTCGGAATGACCAGTGCATGTCCCCTGGCCAGCGGGTTAATGTCAAGAAAAGCAAAACACTCTTCCGATTCGGCAATTTTATAACAGGGGATTTCACCGTTGACAATTTTTGTAAATATGGAAGCCATTGTTTTTTTGTTTAAGGTTTATTCCAAAATTAAGAAATAAAACCGAACAAATTTTTCCAAAGTTCCGAACTTTGGAAAAGTTCGGGTTATAAATGTATTTCAACAATTTCAAAAGGAATAACGCCTGCGGGTACTTTGATCTCTACCTGATCGCCGACTTTCTTACCGAGAAGTCCTTTTGCGATAGGAGATTCAACGGATATCTTACCGCTTTTCAGATCGGCTTCTTCTTCAGGTACCAGGGTGTATTTGTTGGTGGCCCCGTTTTTAAGATTTTTAATGGTTACCGTAGAAAGCACTAAAATTTTGGATTTGTCCAGTTTCGATTTATCAATGATCTTGGCATTACGGATTTTTTCCTGAAGTTTTGATATTTTCAACTCAAGCAGTCCCTGTGCTTCTTTTGCTGCATCGTATTCGGCATTTTCCGACAGGTCGCCTTTGTCCCGGGCTTCAGCAATTTGCCTTGATATTTTTGGCCGCTCAACACTAATGAGCTGATCAAGTTCCTGGCGAATATTCTTTAATCCGTCTTCTGTAAAGTATCTTGATTCACTCATAATAATAAATGTTTTGTTGTTGGGGAAATAAAGTTAAAAAAGACCCTTAATTTGGATTAAGGGTCCTTAATGGAGTACAAAGATAATATCTTATTGCCTTTCCGGCAAAAAAAGTTTAAAGATTAAAAATAATGCCAAACGTATGGTTGTTATTGAAGGCAACGGTTTGTCTGAAAGCGTAATCAATACCAATGTAGGTTCCTTTTTCTTTGTTCAAAGGCAGCGCAAGCGTGATACCTGCACTGAGCCCGTTGTTAACGTTGGTTTTTTCGGTGGAATAAATATTGTCCCACATTCCGCTTTCATAAGTATAACCCGCACGGATCATAAAAATGGTTTTGAACCTGTATTCCAATCCCAGGACGAACTGGTCTTTGGAAAAAGAATTGGAAGTGAAATTAGCTGCCAGGGTTATCCTGTTCTCGGCCGGCATAATGAAAGTATAAGCAGCGCCAATGTTTAACTGTGCCGGCAATTCAAACGGCATTGAGCGTTGTTCTGTCGTAAACAGGGTGCTTTGCTGCGGCAGAAGGGACCTGATTGATAATCCGTCGCCGGTGAATTTCATTTTAGGTCCAAGATTTTTCAGGTTAATTCCGAAAGCAATCTGGTCGTTCTTTCCGGTGACATACTGAATTCCCGCATCAATAGCAATTCCAAACCCGTTAACATCAGCAATTGATTCCGAAATAAGTTTAACGATAATGCCGGCATAAATGCTGTTTGAAAAAGCTTTGGAGTAGTTTATCGCAAAGTTCATCAGGTTGGGTTTATAAGTACCCACACCCCCATCGGGGCTGTTGGTGGTTGTGATTTCCACCTCCCCGAAATTCATGGACACAACCTGTAAGCCCAGCGCTCCCGCATCACCTACCTTTTGCGTTAAACCGAAAGCAATAATGCTTGTTCCTGTCCCTGAAAGCCAATCGGTATAAGCAAACTGAACCTGTGTCTTGCGCGTAAATGCCGTGCCGGCCACATTACCCCAAAGGGCTTCCACTCCTTTGACAGTTGCCATATTAGCATTTCCCCACCCACTGCTTCTCGGCCAGGGATTTATCATTAATTCAGCAGCTCCCGCCTGTCCTTGCCTGTCTTTGTTCCCGCCTATTGCCATGTTAGGAAACAGCAGGGATGCAATCAAAGCAATTATAAATGTTCTGTAAAGAAATTTCATAAGCTGTATGGTTTTTCTTGTTCTTTAATTTCTTTTAAATGCTTAAAATGTATTGAAATCCGGCACTCTCATTATGGCAAAAAACTTAACCACTTTATCGCCCTGATCGGTTGTGATATGCAAATAATAAACACCTCCACCAATCGGAACATTACCGTAATTCTTCAAATCCCATTCTAAAGTTGTTGCCGGAGAATCTTTTGTAAGCTGCCGTACTTTCAACCCGCTCACATCATAGATGGTGATCGTACATTTTTGAGGCAGGTTGGTTATTTTAACAATGTTCTCCAACGGATTGCTCTCATAGGTTGAATATGCATAATAAGGATTCGGCACAACCCTGATGATATCCAGATCACTTGCAAACTTTTCCGAATTATTTTTTACCGTCTCAAGCCCCTGCATCGAGAAATTATACATGGGGTAAAAGTTGTTTACGTCCATACCCGGATACACGGTATCCAGCGGAACGGCTGAATAACCCCTGTGATAAGGTACTGCTATTCTGATACGGATAGTAACGTCATTGGCTAACCAGTCCTCGCCATTCACGCCCATCGGCATTCCGACATACATTGTAGTTGCAAAAAACTGGCTGGCAGTAATGACATATTTCAAATCATTATAAATCGTATCGAGCACGGTCATGGCATACCGCCCCGCATCATAAGCCGGCATTGTAAATTTAATGCCCAGCGAACTCATTTCTTTGGTTTCATGGCCCATGATGTAAACATAGTGCTTACCCCCCATGACAGGAATCTGATTGGGGAATGTACCCATAAAGATATTCGGATCCGCCATTTGTGCGATAAGCGCGTCAGGAAAATCGGGTAATAATCTTTTGGGTGGATTGAATTGCATATCCCGGCCATTCTGGCCTACAAGGTAAGAATCTTCACCATACATGATATTGAGTCTTTCCCCTGTTTCCACATCAATGGCATAACCCGGGAACCAACCCATTCCGTGATCGCTGATGTAGTTGGGATCATTCTCGTTTTCACTGGGTCCTGAATCAGGTTCGGCAAAATTCCCGTCTTTGTCAATGGAAGGAGAAGCGCGCAAGGCAAATTTATGTGCGTGGCCTTCAGACAAAGCATCATCAAATCCCATTTCCAGAACAGGTGACCGGGTCCATTTCGATTTGTCTGCCGTAAAAACGATATCCACACTATGAATATCTTTTAATTTTGAGTCAAGCTTTGAGTCGCTGTTCAAGGCAGGCCCAACTTCACTCTGGGTTCGGACGGTAAGGGCCGAAACATTCACGCCGTAAGATGTCATACAATATGGCGCCCATGTTCCTTTAATTATTTTTTCAAATGCTTCCATGGGATCCCACGGATTTGCGGGAGTGGATGACATCCTCCAGTCGTTATTGGTTTCATCTCCTTGCCCTGCCTGGCCACCTTCCTGGTGGGTCCCTGAACGGATCCAGTCGAGCGGATGGCCGGGAACATCCACATCCTGAATGCCACTTAACCACTTATGTGAACTATCTGCATACTCAATAGTGGCTTCGATTACGCCATTGTTGGGAGCAAAAACATCATAAATGGTTTTGAAAGTTGTGCCCCCGCCACTGCTAACCGGTATTTTTCCATAAGGTATCGGTCCTGATGCAAACGGTTGAACGGCTGTAACCGATATTCCTTCATCAAGGAACACTTGTTCGTTTTCCCAGATAATAGTTGTATCGCTTTTTTTGGAACTTTCCGTGTTGTGATTTACGATGTACCAGTAACCGGACAATTTACTCGTTGTGTCGCCACTTACTTCAGGCCTGTTGGTCAGGTTATAAAGTTTTTGAGGGAATAAAGTATCCATCCACCAGGTATAATCACCGCTGGTTACCGAAACGGGGTCAACAACTTTGGCATTTAACGGTCCTGCATTTACAATGTAAACGGGGTTATAAGCTATGGGGTAATTCGGGCCTCCAAACGGGTTGTCAGGTCCTGCCGGAGGTTTCGACATAATTTCCTCAACGGTTTCGGGTGTCAGGTCTATATTCAGGCCGCCGTTACCGAAACCTGCAATCCGCGTAATTTGCGGGCGGTTGCCATAATCGGATTGTACCACGGTACCGTTTACGGTCTTATGAGGCATGGCGATATAGGGCTTTCCCCCTCTTGTTTTATCACCTATATTTTTTCTGCCTGATAAATAGGCTCGTGTTTGCCCGGCTGAATTCGGCCAATCCAGACCAAATTCAAGGTAATTGTTATACGCATAGGCAAGAATAAGGTAAAAATAATCCTTGTTGTTTACCAGTCGCGAGTCGCCGGTAGCAAACGCATCCTGTGTAATCTCAAACGAATGGGAAATGCCATTATCGTGTCCTTCAACTTCAATAACAGGAGTGACAAATCCAATGGATTCATCATAGTTGTAATTGATGATGCGGCTGATGCCGTTTTTTATGTCAAATTGAGCGACCAACCTTGCCTGATCGGCATCATGAAGACTTTCAACGCCAACATCTTCTGTAGCCAGTTGATAGACCTGGTATCCTTCAAAATGATAAATGGAATCACTTCTTACAGGTGGGTCACTACCCGGCAAAGGCTGAATGATATTGGGATCGTATTCGGCATATTGCTCTTTGTAATTATTGGATGAGGGAGAGTTGGAAATGTAAAAGATCAGCCTTTGATCCAGTTCCTGAATAGTAAGGTCGGGAGCTGTCGGTCCGTCAATGACTTTAAAACAGTTATCAAACAAGGTTTGACATTTATCATCAACAACGCGGAGCAATTCAACAGAAGCCCAGGCGCCGCCGGAAGTAGCTCTTGCCCACGGAATACCGACTGTAATATAGTTTACGGCGCCGGCCTTCAAAGTAAACGGCCCTGCCGACTGCATAAATCTTCTGTCGCCCGGAGGGTTAGGGGAACCGTCATTACCGGTTTCCTCGGTCCAGTATTTACCGTTGGTATTGTATCCACCGTTAGGCGGTTGACCCTGAGTTCCCCAGTTACACGGGTCGGTGTCGCCGGGGAACATGAAATCACAGGCAGGCCCAACGGTTCCTGCTCCCGAGTAATGTCCTGTTCCGCCATAGAGCATTTTTGTTCCGTCTTTCCAGATACTGCGCAGGTAATTATAATACTGGGGAGCGATCTGCGGGTCACCCAGATTACCGCTGCTGTTATTATGATAGATAAACCGCCTCATTCCGAAACGTTCATCATCAATAATACCATTTTGAAAATTAACTCCGTTAATACTTACATCACAAAGTTGTACATAAGTCGTATCCCCGCTCGCGGGGTCAATAACCATTTTATATTTCGGATTATCCAACCCATCCGGATCCATGTAGGGTCCCTGGAAGAAGTCAACTCCCACTGCAGGCGGTTGTTCGCCGTAAGATTCTATCTCACCGTTTCCATCTACATCTGTTCCGTTATAACAATATCCGAGACCACGCTGGACATCACAACCTACAAAGTCGTCCCAGGCATATCCCAGGTCGGTATCAACCCACGGGCTGAAAAAGGTTTGGGTCAGTTCGAAAGTTGACCGGTTGATGATCTCGTAACTGTAAAAAGTCATGTTGTTGATCACGTCATTGGTTGCAAAGGCAAATGCCTGTGCCCTGATCTCCATACCGATAGCAGCACCATTGGTTTCCGTATGGATATTCCCTTTATCATTAAACACCCACCACAGGGTCTGGTCGCCCTTGATCACCTGGTCAACAAGAATACTTCCCGTGATATCCCCTTCCAGTTCTTCTTCCATAGTGGGGAGTTTGGTATGGCATAAGGCATTTGTGATATCATAATAAGGATAATCTCCCATAAGCGGATCATATTCACCATCGCCATTGTTGTCATAAAACGGAGCCAGATAATAACTCTGTCCTTTGGTAACATCGCCATGGGCAGGCCAGTTCAGGATCGAGTTGGGAATTGTATAATCTTCACTGGGGATGAATTCTCCGGTTTCGGGATCGGTATGCGCGAGAAACTCATCAATCTGCTCACGTGTTATTTTAAAGAAGCGGTCGTATTCGGCACAGGTTTCTTCCGAAACTGCTGCTGTTCCATCGGCAGTCAGGGGTCCTGTCCAGTAATCAATACCTACCTGCCGGTACCGCTGGGCTGCAAGTTTAAGCTGGTTGTTGATGTCAAGGCCTCCGATCCACAGGGCTCCCGAAAACATGGATGTGGCTGTCCCTGCTTTGGGGATGTAATATTTGGCGCCTGTTCCGCCGGGCAGGTCCCACCACATATCTCCACCGGTATTGATCCTTGCCCTGACATTGTTGATATCGAGCCAGTCGAACCCGGAGGAAGGCGGGCACCCTGCAGTTGTTTGTTTCAGGTTGCTACTATGCTTTTTCCCGTCTTCATATTTGTATTCTACCGAAAAAGCCTGGTTCCATACCAGCGCTGATATACAAATAATCAATATTGTTCGAGTCATATTCATTTTGATACTGTTTTTTACTTTCATTGTTATACCTCTCCTTTTGACCTTCTATATAACTTTCCGGTTTAAAAATTAAATATCAAACCAAATCTAATCTGCAAAGGAACACTATAGTTCATAGGCCTGTTTACATAAACACTGTACAACTCCCTGAACGACTGGGGGTCAAGCTGGTTATTGATCTGGCGTTGCCATTCAGGCGCTGACAAATACCCGTCGTCGTTGGGGTTTCCGGTGTAGGAATACACATTGATTATGTTCTTGGTGTTCAACAGATTGATAAACTGGAAATATATACTTAAATAGCCTTGTCTTCTGTCTTCATTCTCTTTTTCTTTACCCATAAAAAAGTAGATGTCTTTGTAAACCCTGGCGTCAATTTTAAATTGCCACGGGAGCCGGTTTCCGTAAATTGTACCTTTAAGCAAATTACTTCCCCCCGAAAGAGGAGAGAGTGTGTTATATGAGGCAGTATAGGGTACGCCGGAACCACCGGTCAGTGTCAGACTAATTCCGGTATTGCTTAACCAGTCAATGGGTTTTTTGCCGTTTTTCCTGTTTGTTCGGGGTCCGTTGTAATCTTTTCCCTGACTCCAGGCCAGTTCAAAAGCAAGGTTAAATTGATGCCGTCTGTCCCATGGAAGCGGGAAGGTTGACCTTAAGTTTGGCAATCCTGCATTAATCAGCGATGCTGCTGTTGTGGGTGATGAGCCGGTTGCATCCGCAAACTGCAAAGTGTAATATGCCGTCATTCCCACATTTTTTGTTCGCCGCAGGTCATATTTCAACGTCAGTCCTTTTACCGTTCCAAAGTCCAGATTGCTGAATGTCGTATAATCTTTCGGATACGATCCCGTGTAACGGTAAACCTGTATCATGTTTCTCATTTCACGGTAAAAAGTAGTAAAAGTAATGGATGAAGAATTGGATACTTTTTGTGTGAATCCTAATTCATAGTCAATCGTTTTGGTAGGTTTCAACGAAGGATTATTGATTATTCCGGAAAGGTTGTCAAAAAAGTACCACGTAGAAGGACTGGTATATAAGTTGGATGTGGGTCGTTGTGTCAATACGTCATAATGTGCAAAAAACAACGCTTCATCCGAGATCGGGAACGAGAAAGAAATTCTGGGCATTACGTTTAACTGGGGATCATAATCTTTGAACGATGCCGCTGTTACCCTGTCCTGTTTCGGGTCTTTGAGCAGGGGCGATATACCGCCACCCACGTCCAGAACTGTCGGATCAAAAATTTCGATACCCTCGGCATTGTACCACACATAACCGTTACGGTATCCTGTAATGAACGAAGGATCATCAACACGGTTTACATAAACTACATAATTGTCACCCATATTGGAAGGGATGGAAACGGGTTTGCCGCCCACTTCTTTTACTTCGCCCACAGTATAGGCAGGATAAAGCAGGAAGGGGTCAGCAAGTACCGGCAGGTTGGCGTCATAACGGTCAACACGAACACCGAGATTAAATACAAGGTCTTTGAAAGCAAACTGGTCCTGAATGTAACCGGCCATATAAATAGGACGGAAAGCGCCTATGGGACGCGTGAATTCTCCCGATTCGTCTTTTTCGTTAAAGAAATCTGAAAACGAAGGTTGCGCTTTTATTTTTTTCCCGGTATAGTCGAATCCTGCATAATTAATATAGCTGAAGCCGTCATTCCAAAGCTCATCGGGGGAGAACATATCAACCCGCCAGCCTCCGTCGAGGGTAGCCGTATGCATATTTCCGAATTTGTCATAATAATCCAGTGTGTTTGTTTCCGGATCGTACGAATCGGTCAGGATGAAATCAAGGCCGTCAACAGGCAATCCCAGAGCTTCACGTAAGCTTTTGTCAAAATACCTTTGTGAATTCTGGTCATATTTTCTATAATAAATAATTGTATCCACCTGTCCGTCATAAGATATTACAACCGGGTTGTCTTTATCCAGCTCGCGAATATGAAAATTTGTCAGACCGCGCATCAGCGTCCAAAAACCGGTCGGTCCGTAATTGATATAACTGGATACCCTTTGCTCGTACTGAAAACCCAGTTTAAGTGCGTGGTTTTTAATATCGAGTGATGCATCCAAACGAATATTGTACTGGTCACGGTCATATTTTGAATATCCAACCTGGTTTGTTCCCGGTGTTTGATAAATTTGATAAATCAAATCGGGCGTATCGCCGTTCAGCAGGCCTCCTCCGAGCTGAATTTCGTCAGTGTTGCGGTAATGTCCTCCGGGCTGGCCTGCATAAATATCATAATAAGAAGTTGTGTGTTGTGCAACCAGCGGATTTATATCGCGCGCAGACCAGTCAATCAGGGTATCGAAATCCCACGAGTTGAGCACCCATACATTGTCATAAAAAACACCATCCACCGTATCGGAACCCAATTCGTAAGTGGACATTTTATAAGTTGTGAATTTTCCCAGGTATCCGTAATTGAATAAATCATCCATGTGATACGGGTCGCCCGTTTGCCCTTTATTTTTGGTATAGTCGGCCTGAATGGCATAGAAGAAATTTTTGAAAATCGAATTATTGTCAGAACCCGGGAACCGTTGTGAGAATTTACCGTAAATCCTGTAATTGGTGTTGGTGCTCACACTGTTTTTGTCATAATTGGCCAGCGTTGCATTATAATTAAAGTTGTTTCGTTTAGAATAAAAATAACTGCCGCCAAAGGTCAGGTTGATGGTTTCGGTTGTACGGATATCGAGTTTACCAACGAGGTTAATACTGTTTCTGGATGTGTTCAGGGATGTTTTCACACGCCGGAGGTCATCGGAGCGAAGGTATTCGCCATTGAGGAAAGTACCGCCACCTTCTCCCGACGGACGGAGCGGATTTTTTTCAATATAATCCAGGACTTCCTTTTTGGTAGTATAATATCCTATTGCAGAGGGTCTTCCGTCTTCCTGCCAGATAAAATCACCGGCGATAAAAAATCCGAAAAGGGATTGTTTTGTTTTGTCTTTACCGCGGATAATGGGCCCCATGAGGCTAAGACCACCCCTGTTGTACCCAAACGCGTCCAGAAACTGGGAAGATTCCAGTTCGATACCGGCGTTGAACTGGCGGGCCGGGCCTTTGGTGGTTACATTGATAACACCCGACGTAGCGTCACCGTATCTTGCAGGCACGCCGCCCAGGATAACGTCAACCTGTTCGATGGCTGCCTGCGGCACGGTTGGAGTACCGATCACGCGGACACCGTCAATAAAATAGGCGGTTGCATCGGAACGGGCGCCACGGATACTCCCCCTTTCACCGTCCTGAGAGAATACACCTCCAACGGTTGTAGCCACGGCATTGGCGTTTCGTTGGGGCATTTTCTCAATTTGTTCCGCGGTGATGGAAGCGCCACTGGCCGTGTTATCCTTATCAATCAGGGGAATTTTGTAGTCAACCACCTCAACGGTTTCGAGGGTTTCAGCCGTAGGTTCCAACTCAATATTCAGAAAACGAATCTTGTCGGCAGGAATTGTAACCCCCTGTATCATCTTGGTCTTATAGCCAACGAATGTTGCTTTCACATCAAACTTTCCCGGAGGTAACGGTTTAATGACGTATTTACCATCGAAATCGGAGGAGGTTCCTCCAACCTGTGAACCTTTGTTTTCTACCACAATACCACAATGTTGGCAAAGGCAATGGGTTCTTTTGTCTTTTTGTCAATTATTTTACCCTGCAATGTTGCTTCCTGGGAGAACATAGACATCCAGGTAAAAACAATAATTCCAGAAGTTAAGAGTATTTTTTTTATCATACCTGCAATTTTATTTTCAAAAATCCTGCTTTATTGTTGTTGTTGGTTTAAAAATTCTAAAAATACATATTTCTGATACTCGCCGAAAAAAATTTTATTAACTATTCGTTTCCTTTAAAAATAACGCGGGTTTAAGATTTCCGAATAGATAACTGCTTTCCTCATATCAATTTTCCCCTTGGTTTTTGTTTTTTTGGTTTTTCCACTATGCTTTAACATGTTGGTATCTTTAGCGCTCATCATCTTTTCAGGTTCATAGACAGCGGAAGCTTCGTCAAAGTTGCTTTTTTCATAATTATTGTCGTAAGAAAAAATTTCTTCTTCCTGTTTTTCGGTTTTAACCTCCGGTTCGGTTACAATTTCTTTTTCTGGCGGGATGTACTCCATCGGTTCCGTGTCCTGCTTGGTCATTTCATCCAAAAAAGTTTCGAGGAAACTTTTGGACTTTGGTTTCGCCGGCTTTCCTTCGGCAGACTTTTGTCTCGCTGCTTTGTTTTTATTTACACCTTTATAAATGGAATAGGCAATCCATATAATACCAATTAAGATATAGATATAATCTTCGTATGATCCTTTATAAAGCATGTAAATGTGTAAAACCTGTCTTAAAATAAGAGCCTAAAAATAGAAATTTATTAAATATAAAAAGTACAGAAAAAAAAAGTCTGAATTTTTTTTGAGTGATGCGAGAGCCGATGCTTTTATAAACAACTGAGCGTCAATTCTTAAATATTATTTTGAATAGATATAAATAAAATTGTTAAAAGGCGAATAATAAAATTCAACCGGAATAAAGTGCCGTCATCTGGGATTTTTCATTAAAACAACCACTTCGTAAACGGTTAGTAACAGATAATAAATAAAAAAAGTAATTATAAATGAAACTGCATTTTCGCGGTTGAACCATGCATAAACAACAATAACGGCCGAATAGATAATCAGCTTGGCAAAAGTCCCAATCATGTAAACATTGGCAAAGCGGCTGATCTTTTCGGTAAGCGATTTGCTGAAAAAATAAAAACCGGCCAGCGTTACGGCATAAATAAACAACAGAATATAAACAAACCGGACATTGATGAACTGGGGTAAATTGTAATGGATCATCACGCTGACCAGCATGATAACAGCTACGTAGATTGAAAAATTTAAAGCAAAGCGGTAGAATTTGTTTTTCATTGTCGGAATTATTTTTTATCCTGCCTGAAAAATTCACGGACGCCGTAAACGATGGACATGATTACGGCAAGAATTGTCAGGACGAGTGTAAAAACAGGAAATCCCCATTCGAGTTCGTTGTCCAGCGCCCGTCCGCCGAAAGCGCCGATAAGGATGATCACCAGCATTTGAAATCCTAAGGATGAGTATTTAGCGTAAAATTTTAACGGATGATCCTTGCCTTTTTGATCCTTTTCGCTACTGAACGGTTTTTGTTTTGACATCGGATTTAATGTGTGATGGCACAGGGGGTTGCGAAGGTGAACCCATCTGACAGGTTCCCGAGAACAGGGCGCCGGGTTCGATGGATATTTTTTTTGTAATGATATCGCCCGAAAATTTCGATGTTGCCCGCAGGGTGGTCAGCTCGGAGGCGTCAAGTTTGACCTTTGCAGTGCCCGATATATCTGCGCTCTGACAATGAACCTGTCCTTCAACATTCCCGGTTTCGCCAATGACAACTTTGCCTTTTACTTTGATGGTTCCGTTCAGGGATCCTTCTATCCTCAAATCGCCTGAGGAAATAATATCACCCTGAATGGTGGTTCCCTGTGCAATAATGTTTCTTGCAACCGTGTCGCCGTTTCCGTTTTTCATTTTTTTCAATGGTGTTTATTTTTAATCAGTTAAACAGGATAAAAATTACTTATCAAAGTTACTATAATATTTATTAAAAAACTCTTCGTATAGTTTTACGTTTTTTTCGCGATAAAAGATCGGATAATTATTAATTGAAATAGTAAACATCTGGTAATCATCAGGGGAAAGTCCTGAAAGAACATATTTGTCATTTTTAAGGGCCGAATAAAAATCATCGGCTGCCGCTTTGTTCTGAAAATTGCCGATCGTTATCAGTGTTCTCTGATTGTCCAGCATCAGGCTTTTTACATTAAGCCGTTTCAGCCTGAAATACTTTTTCTTGAAGTCGGACAAACGGACTTTCAGCGGATTGATCTTTACATCTGTTGAGTTAATGATCAACATGAAAAGATGCATTTTTTGTGGTGCAAATGTAAACGGTGAAGTTTCCTCCCCTTTTGCCGCTTCTTCTTCCAACGCCTTTTTTTGTTCTTCGGTGATGCCCAGACCGTATTCGAGTTGAAGCATCCTCAACACCGATTGCGCCATAGGGGTGACCTGGCTTTTCGGATAGGTTACGATCAGGTGGTCGAGTGCTGCGTAAAGCGAATCGGGCACATCAACCTTCCCGATGGAGATGGCGCGCAGAAATAAAAATTTGGGCATCAGTGCCGTGTCTTCGGGGAACTGCTCCATAGCACGGTTGGCATAAGTAATTACCCGGTAATATTGTTCCCTTTCGAAAGCTTTGTAAGTACGTTCATATAGCTTTGCCGATTCGTTTTTGGCTGCGTTCAGTTTTGTATAATAATCCGGATCGAGAATGACCTGTGCATAATCACTGTCAGGATAATTGCTCACGATCAGGTCCTTGTAATAATTGGCTTTGTCCGTGTTTTTTGTTTCGTTGTAAATTTTATAGAGTGCATACCACGACTCAAGGCGGTATTTGTTATCGGGATACCTGGACTGAAAATCAAGGTAAGTTTGCAGGGCTTTGGCTGTATCATTCAATTTTTCAAGATAAAGAAAACCGAGTTTCTTATAAGCCTCAACGATGATACTGTCGGAAGCCCTGATAGCCTCCGGGGTCGAAGGGATGTTAACGAGATAAAAAGCACGCGTTTCGGGGTTGCTCGGAAGTTGCTGGCCCTGTACCGAATCACTGGAGACGATCTCACCTTCTTCCTGCTGAAGTTCCTGTGAACCCTGCAACAATCCCCGTTTGTCGGTAATAAACCAATAGTCTTCCAATTTGCGGTTGCCCCATTTCTGGATAAATGCCGAGCGACCCATGCTGATGGCCTGGGGATTATAAAAGTACCATTTACCGCCGAGCGACTGACCCGGGCGGCCCCCGCCGCCGATATCCACAAATTCGACTCCTCCTCCCGACATGGCCTCTTCAACTTCCTGTTCCTTTTTTTCTTTCTCTTTCTTGTAATTTTCGATGATGCCGTCAATTACAGCGTATAATTGGGTGGAATCCATGGCAGACAGCTTTTGCAAACTGTCCTGCGTCTGAATGGTCTGGGCATAAGTAACCAATTCGGATAAAACAGCGGCTTTGTTTTTGATCGCATCGAAATTGGGATAATCCTCGGGCAAAAATGAAGCGGCCGTATCGTAATAAGCCTGGGCCCCGGGATAATTTCCCCTTTCAAAATACAGGTCGGCAAGGGTAAGTGACGATGTGGTTTTCTGGAAGTCGTCATTTTTACTTGAACTTACGGACAACTTCAGGTACTCAACGGCTTTTTCAATATTATGGTCTTTCAGCGCCACTTCGGCAAGGGCATAATAAATCTGGTCTTTAAATTCGTTATACTGGAAGTTCTTAACCATTTTCAGTAAAACTTTGTTGATGTTTTTACTGTCGCCGGTACCTTCGTCATAGGATTTCGCCATGTTGATCCGGGCTTCGAAATCCATGATATAGTCAGGGTTCATTTTAATGACTCTTTTATAAAATTCGGACGCCAGGTTGAGGTTGCCTTCCATTTGATTGATCTGGCCCAGAATAAAATTCGCCCTGATGATCACATCCCGTTTGTTTCCCAGTTCAATTCCCCTTTCCAGAAAACCGTAAGCCATATCATATTTTCCCATGGCAATATACAGGTCAGCCGAAACCAGCGGCAGGTCGCGTTTTACGTCATACGGAAAATCCTTTTCCTTTAAACGGCTTTGCAGGAAGTTGAGGGCGGCTTCGGCTTTTGCATAATTCTCGGTTTCAATAAAGGTTTTGGCCAGCCACAAATAACCGTTATAATGAATGGGATCATCCTCGTACTGTTTGGCAACATAATCGAAAACCCTTCGTGCACTGATGTAATCGTGTTTGTAAAAATGGGCTTTCCCCATCATGAAGTAACTGTATTTCACCCATTTGATCTTTTCTTCCCCGCCAAAAAACATCGAATGTTTCTGTATGCCGATGGAAGCTTTTTTGATGGTGCGGTCAAGTTTGGGATAGAGGCCCTGGGCGGTTTTTTTGGTTCCGTAGTTGTAAACCCTTAATATTTCATTGTAATTGTCTTTGTTGCTTTCTTTCAGGGTCTGCTCCGCTTCTTTCAGACTTTGTTCCCCGTTCCAGTAAACGTTGTAGTGACAGGTAACCGAATGATAGGCGCGCCTCGTCCAGGTGTTTTTTTTCGTTGAACAACCTGCAATTGCCAATAACAACAGCAATCCTGAAAAAGTAAAAAGAATAATGTTTCTTTGGTTTGGCACCGGGTTCTTGATTTTTCTTATAACTGAATTTGATGAAAATTATTACAAAACAGGCGGCAAAAATAACATGTGTTTGAAATTAAAGCGAAAACGGACGAAAATAATTGCGCAAACTTATGATAATTCAATTGCTCCACCTATTTAAATTATAAATTTGCACTTGCGATTTACAGCAAATTTATGGCTAAACGATATAAAAAGAAAAAATGGTATAAAAGATTACGGAACGAATATCGCCTGGTGATCTTTGATAATCAAACTTTTGAGGAGCGTTTTTCATTTCGGCTGACCCGTCTGAACCTGATGGTTTCCCTGTTTAGCCTCGGTATAATTTTCGTCACGCTTACTTTTTTTGTTATTGCTTACACCCCGTTGAAAGAATACATTCCGGGCTATCCCAATTCGGACGAACGTATCAGGCTATACCATCTTGCCGTCAGGGCCGATTCCCTGTTATATACGTTAAAACAAAGGGAAAAGTATCTGGAAAACATTAAAAAGATTATTTCAGGTCAGGAAGTGGGGAACGAAGTTGTGGAACCGGAAAGTTCATCAAAAAACTACGACACGATTCATCTAAGAAAATCAATGGAAGACAGCCTTCTTCGCGCTGAATTTGAAAATCAGAATATGTACAGCCTGTATTTTACCGAAGCCGAACAACCCGTCGAAATTTCGGTGTCATCCATCAGGAACTTTAATTTTTTCCCTCCGGTACGGGGCATCATATCTGCGCCGTTCAATGCCGCCCAGGAGCACTACGGTACCGATTTGGTAACGGCTCCGAACGAAGCGGTAAAGGCTACCCTTGACGGAACCGTGATCTATTCGGGCTGGACGCTCGAAACGGGCAATGTAATTGCCATTCAGAGCCGTTTTAATCTGGTATCCGTTTACAAACACAACTCTATTCTTTTAAAAAAGGAGGGAGAATACGTCAAAGCCGGTGAGCCTATTGCTATCACAGGCCAGTCGGGAGAACTGTCAACCGGTCCGCACCTTCATTTTGAATTGTGGTACAACGGTACGGCGCTTGACCCCGAGGAATATATCCTTTTTAACTAAACATGATTCATTGAAAAAACGTATCGGCATATTCGGATCAACGGGATCGGTTGGCAGGCAGGCGCTTGAAGTGATCAGGGAACAACATGATCATTTTGAAGTTGAAATCCTTACAGCATATCAAAATGCGGGCCTGCTTATCGGTCAGGCTATGGAATTCAGACCCAATGCCGTTATTATCGCAGACAAAAATCTTTACAAGCAGGTATTTGAGGCCCTCGATCCACAGGACATAAAAGTGTATGCCGGTGATGAAGCCCTGGTACAGATCATGGAAATGGAAAGCATGGATCTTGTCCTGATGGCAATTGTCGGGTTTGCCGCCCTGGCGCCTACACTGGCAGCTATTCAAAATAAAAAACAGCTTGCCCTGGCCAGTAAAGAATCGCTGGTTGTTGCGGGTAAACTGATCAGGCAGCTAACTATTGAAAACAGGGTTCCGCTTATTCCTGTTGACTCGGAACACAATGCCATTTTTCAATCGCTGATGGGTGAAGGGAACAATCCCATTGAGAAAATAGTATTGACGGCATCGGGAGGGCCTTTCAGGGGATTCAACAGGCAAAAGCTGCAAAAAGTAACACCGGCCGATGCTTTGAAACATCCGGTATGGAACATGGGCCCGAAAGTTTCCGTTGACTCGGCAACCCTGATGAACAAAGGACTTGAAGCTATTGAAGCCTGTTGGTTGTTTGGATTGAAACTGCAGCAAATCCAGGTGCTTATTCATCCGGAATCGCTGATCCATTCACTTGTGTATTTTACAGATGGTTCGGTAAAGACCCAGATGAGCCGGCCTGACATGAAAATCCCCATTCAGTTTGCACTGAGTTATCCGGAACGATTACACAACAATCTGGAACGCCTTGATTTGTCAGAACAAAACACGTTACATTTTGAATCGCCTGATATTGAAAATTTTCGTAATCTTGCACTCGCTTTTGAAGCGCTGGAAAAAGGCGGAAATTTACCCTGTATCCTGAACGCTGCCAATGAAATAGCCGTTCAGGCTTTTTTACGGGAACAAATTGGATTTCTGGATTTCCGAAGTTGTTGAAAACTGCATGCGCACTGTTGATTTTATCGGTGAGCCGGCATTGGTTGATTATTTGGAAACGGATAAACTTGCCCGCATAAAGGCGAAGGAACTTATTAAAAAATTTGATTAGAGACAGGAATGGTTATTTTAATAAAGGTATTACAGCTCATACTGAGTCTTTCTATACTCGTCATTGTTCACGAATTCGGACATTTTATAGCTGCAAAAATTTTCAAAACCAAGGTTGAGAAGTTTTATCTTTTCTTCAACCCCTGGTTTTCCATTTTCAAATTCAAATACAAAGACACGGAATACGGTCTCGGCTGGCTGCCGTTGGGCGGTTATGTGAAAATCGCCGGGATGATTGACGAGTCCATGGACAAGGAACAAATGAAAAAGCCGCCGCAACCCTGGGAATTCAGGTCGAAACCGGCCTGGCAACGGCTGATCATCATGTTGGGCGGAGTGATCATGAATGTGGTTCTGGCCATTGTCATTTATATCTTTATGCTGAGCTATTACGGCGAAGAATACTTACCCACATCCGAGGTCAATAAATATGGCATCAGCGTGGACAGCACGGCAATGGCCATGGGGTTCAGAAACGGGGACAAGATCATTTCGATTGACGGCCGCTACATTGATAATTTTCAGAAAATACCGGTAGATATCATTCTGAATGAGGCCAAAACCGCTCAGGTTTTGCGTCACGGAAAGGAGATCAATATTACTTTCCCCGAGGGGAGTTTGAGCAGGTTGATCAAGCAAAAATCGCCGGCATTTATTTCGGTTCGTATTCCTTTTGTTGTGGACCATTTCAGCCCCGGCTCCGTCGCAAAAAAAGCAGGAGTCTTACCCGGCGATACTATTCTGGGTTTAAACGGGATGAATTTGAAATTTTTCAATGAATTCAGGGAAGAAATACAAAAACATAAAAACCAGGAGGTAACCATTGATCTGAAAAGGGGAAACGACACTTTGCATTTTCAGATGACATTGGATGAAAAAGGGCTTATCGGCGTATATCCGAAAGCGGATTTATCAGCTTTTTTCCATCTGAAAGAAAAAAAATATACCGTCGTGCAGGCCATACCTGCCGGGTTTACGCGAACCTGGGACGGCATCGGAAATTATCTTAAACAACTCAAATTGTTGTTTTCTCCCGAAGTGAAAGCTTATGAGAGCATCGGCGGTTTTGGCACCATTGCCAGTATTTTCCCGGCCCAGTGGCATTGGGAAAGTTTCTGGAGGCTGACGGCGTTTCTTTCCATTATGCTGGCCATCCTGAACATTTTACCTATTCCGGCGCTGGATGGAGGCCATGTCCTTTTCCTTTTATACGAAATTATTACAGGCAGAAAACCGAGTGATAAGTTTCTTGAGTACGCACAGATCGTGGGTATGATCATTCTGTTCAGCCTGCTTATCCTGGCAAACGGAAATGATATTGTCAGGTATTTCAGTAGCAGGTAATTCACTGGGAGAAAGTTGTGAGGGTGTTGGTGCAGGGGGTGCAATTGGTGCAATTGGTGCAGTTGGTGCGAAGCAAACATTGGTACAGCTTGCAAAATTTCTATTAAAAAATTGGTTTTTGCACCGGGCTTTAGCCCGGTGAACCGGAACAATCACACAATCTGGCTTTAGCCATCAATGCATCTGTCCTATGCAGACCTGTTTAAAGACTTTGGACTTTGCGCCTTCGCGTCTTTGCGTGAAAACCTTACAGTGCCTCCTTTGTACGCAGTGATTTAAACCCTTCTCCCAGTATTTCGTTGGCATTCAGCACCGTGACAAATGCCTTGGGGTCAATTTGCCGGATATAATCCTGAAGAATTACCGTTTCGCGACGACTGACAACCGTAAAAACAATAGAACGGTCCGTTTCGTGGTATAATCCTTTTCCTTGTATCAGGGTGCCGCCGCGGTTCAGGTCATGAATGATCTTGTCCCTGATCTCCTGGGTTTTATCCGAGATTATGAAAAGCACCTTGTCATAATTCATACCTTCAAGAATGGCGTCAATCACTTTGCCGGTGATGAAGATCACGATGAGCGAATACAACGGGATTTTCCAGTCGCCGAAAGCAACCAGCCCGAGCAGGACAATCGTGGAATCAACGGCGATCATCAGTTGGCCGACAGGCATCCGGGTATATTTACTCAGCATCATGGCAACAATGTCAGTCCCTCCCGAAGTGGCTTTGGATTTAAAGATCAGACCGAGACCCACACCGGCAAACAAACCCCCGAAAATAGATGACAGCAGGGCATCATCTTCAACAAGCGGTTCGGTTCCGTATAGCAGGGTCAGCCCGTCAACGAATACGGCAGTAAGGACAAATCCGAGGACTGTCTTTATACCGAAACGCGGCCCAAGTACTTTCAGTCCGATGATGGTCAACGGAATATCGAAAGCAAGAGCTACCATACCCACAGGCGTTCCCAGCAGATAATGTAAAACGATGGATATCCCGTAAACCCCGCCCGGAACTATTTTATAAGGGGTTATGAAAAGCACAAACGATGCGGAAAGTATAAAAGCCCCCAGGACGATAAAACTGTAGTTCTTCAATCCGCTTTTGCTGAATAATTTTTCTTTTTGTAAAAATGCCATGTCCGTCTGTTTTTAAAGGTTACACGCTTAAAAAAGGCGCGCAAAAGTAAGGAGTTTAAATTACCGGCAATGGGAAAGGAAAAAATTTATGGGGATTGTACTTTTATGTTGATATACAATGGATGCAACGAGCAAAATGGTAGAATTGACTATTTTATTCGCCATGATTATTTAAATTGTTAAATATGTTAAATATATTTTTTAGAACAATTTAATTCATAAGTTTGCGAACTCGTTAATACGTAAATATTAAAAAGCAGATATGAATTCAGATAAAATATTGTTTAAACTGCATGCAGAAGTCTGTAATTCAATGGGACATCCAATCAGACTGGAAACAGTACACCACTTAAAAGAAGCAGAGCTTTCATTTAGCGAAATAGCGGAATTGATCGGAGTTGGAAAATCAACGCTTGCAAGACACTTATCTTTAATGGTAAGCAATGGGATAATCAAACAAAGGAAAGAAGGGGTAAATGTTTACTATAAAATTGCTTCTCCAAAAATAACTACTGCTTGTGCTTTAATGAGAGAAGTCCTTATTGAACGCTTAAAAAGCAATATTGATATCATTAATAACATTAAATAATTATACGACATGAAAAAAATGACAATAAATGATGCTGTCAAGTTCGTTGCGGGAATTTTCATTCTCGCCTCACTGGCATTGGGCTATTATGTGAGCGAATACTGGTATTTATTCACCGCTTTTGTGGGGATAAACCTGCTGCAATCAAGTCTGACCAAGTGGTGCCTCGTGGAAAAAATTCTCATGAAGGCAGGTATGAACAATCCTGGGTAATTGTACAATTAATAGGTTTTTGACACTTTCACAATCAAAATTAAAAAAGATAGCAATGAGAGATTTTATGAAAGAGATGATGGAGAAAATGATGTCAGGCATGATGAAGCCGGAAGACATGCCAACGATGATGGACAAAATGATGGAAAAGATGTTTTCAGAGATGAGTCCGGAGGACAAAATGCAGTTTGTTGGCAATATGATGCCCAAATGCATGGGGATGATATTTACTGAAGTTGACGAGGAAGCAAAAATTAAACTCGCCAAAGAAATGCTTGGAAAAATAATTTCAATTCTTGAGGATATTACAAAACAATCAAAATAACAGACTATGTGGACAGAACATTTTTGGATGGGTGGAATGTGGATCTTTCCGCTCATATTTTTAACGGTAATAATCATTTTCGTTTTTATTCTACTTAACCGGGGCGGATTCGGCCCTCCCTGGAGTCGGTATGACAGAGATAGTTACGGAAACAGGAATGAGGAAACACCCCTTGAAATCCTTAAAAAGCGATACGCTCGCGGCGAAATATCAAAAGAAGAATTTGAAAAAATAAAGAAGGATATATTATGAAATTTCAATTAATGGGAGACACTTGTAACATTGACGACAAAGAAAGCAGTTGTTGCGCGCCTACGAAAGAAGAAAAAACCTGAAAGAACATTGGAATAATGATTATTTGAACAGCCCGGAGGACAAACCGGACTGGTACGAAGAAGTGCCGGAACAGACAATCTGCCTGATTGAAAACTGTAATTTATCACCGGATTCTGTAATATTGAATGCCGGGGGCGGAACGACCGCGCTGATCGAGTTCCTGTTGTTAATGGGCTACAAAACCATCATTAAAATCAAAACAACAATGGCTGCGGGAAACAGGCCGAATAATGCGAGTTCGAGATAGTGATTTAGTGTTTCCATGACTGATAGTTTTAAGGGTTTTTAGTGGTACAAATATGGTAAGGAAACAAGCCGTATTTTTAACCCATTCCGGCCAAATTCAAGAAATAGAGGTTTTCCGCTAAATGAATCAGGCGGGAGAAAGTTTTATTCTTTTTTCACATTTGATGAGCGTAAGAAATGGTTAATTTTGGCGATCAAATCATTAAACACATATAAACATGACAAAGATTTCAGAAAAAATTAAACCGGGCATAGTAACCGGCGACGACGTACAATATATTTTTAAAGTTGCCAAGGAAGAAGGTTTTGCCCTTCCGGCTGTGAATGTGGTGGGAACCAACAGCATCAACGCTGCCCTGGAAGCAGCCGCCTCGGTGAATTCGCCGATAATCATTCAGTTTTCCAATGGCGGCGGTTCTTTTTATGCCGGCAAGGGATTGAAAGCCGAAGGCCAGGAAGGAGCTGTTCTCGGTTCCATTTCAGGAGCCACCCATATCCATCAACTGGCTGAAAAATACGGCATACCCGTGATCATTCACACGGACCATGCTGCAAAGAAGTTACTGCCATGGATTGACGGTTTGCTCGATGCCGGTGAAGTTTTTTACAAAAAACACGGGTATCCGTTGTTCAGTTCCCACATGCTCGACCTGTCGGTTGAGCCGCTTGAGGAAAACCTGGAAATCTCCAAACGTTATCTTGAACGGATGAGTAAAATGGACATGACCCTTGAAATAGAACTGGGCATAACCGGCGGCGAAGAAGACGGAGTGGACCATTCGGCTGTGGATAATTCACGGCTTTACACGCAGCCCGAAGAAGTTGCGCTGGCTTATGAAACCCTGCTGTCGGTCAGCCCCCGGTTTACGATTGCTGCCGCTTTCGGAAATGTTCATGGCGTTTACAAACCCGGAAATGTAAAGCTGGAACCCATCATCCTGAAAAATTCACAGGATTACATTCAGAAAAAATACGGAACCGGCGAAAAGCCTGTGAATTTCGTTTTCCACGGCGGATCAGGATCGGAACCCGAAAAAATTGCGGAAGCCATTTCGTATGGTGTGGTGAAAATGAACATTGACACCGATACCCAGTGGGCTTTCTGGGATGGAGTTCGCGGTTATGAAGCAAAATACCACGATTACCTCCAGGGTCAGATCGGCAATCCCGAAGGTGAGGATGCACCGAACAAAAAATATTACGACCCCCGCAAATGGCTGCGCGAAGGCGAACTCTCCATGGGAAAACGCCTGGAACGCGCCTTTGAGGAACTGAACTGTTTGAACAGGTATTAATTTTTTTGAATTTAAGCCTGAAATCCGCAAGTGTTTTTTATTTGCCGCGGATAACACGGATTTACGCGAATTTTGCTTCACCCGTTCGGGTGAAGTTTTCATTCGTTAAAATCTTAAGTATTCGTGCCTGTCTGCCGACAAGGCAGGCATTAGCAGCTTTTTATTTTTCAGACATCCGGATTCGAGGTTAAGCTTTAAGCGGGACGCTTAAAGCAGTTTGGTGTATTTAATTTT
>JAADID010000084.1 GCA_013151505.1 Chlorobiota bacterium
AAAAGAATATTCCTATTATTTAATGGCAAAACATTATTGAAAAAATTTCCCGTTACTCCGGCATATAAAGCGTATCCATCCGTTTTTCGCCGGGTTTCATATACACCCTGTTTTCAAGGAACTTTCCGTTTTCATCGAATATAAGCCAGTTGCCGGTTTTCAGCCCGTCTTTGAATACACCTTTGAATTTTAATGTGCCGTTTTCGTTGTAACCGATGATGGAATCATTCAGCACGCCGTTGTCATAATTCACAAGATTTCTTACCTGTCCGTTGCGGTAGTAAATCTTCCACTCACCGCTCCGCTGGTTGTTTGTCAAAGGACCTTCTTTCAGGATATTCCCGTCTTCGTAATATTCTTTTTCGTAAACAGCGACTTTCTGTCCGTCAATTTCTTCCATTTTCCTGACAACCTGCGGTGTGCCGTTCACATAAGAATTAACAACCACTTCGTTGCTTTTCAGTTTTACTTCCTTTGGCTTTTTCTGTCCGTTTTCATTACTGTTATTACAAGCGGATAGAATTATCGCAGGCAGTATCAACAACATAAAAATCTTTTTTATCATTTTCATCATTCTGTTTTTTAATTTCTGTTAAACAACAATCGTTCTCCTTTTATACTTTCATCAATATTCCCTTCATCAAAAACAAGGTGGCCGTTCACAAATGTTTTTCTGACCTTTGACCCGAAACTTATCCCTTCCATCGGCGACCATTCGCATTTATAAAGAATGTTCTTCTTTTCCACTTTCCAGGGTGAATCAAGATCAACCAAAACCAGGTCGGCAAAATAACCTTTCCTGATGAATCCCCGGTTACGGATACCAAACACCAGAGCCGGGTTGTGGCACATCAGGGTAACAACCTCTTCCAGTGTCAGCCGTTCCTGGTGATAAAACTCAAGCATGGCCGTCAGTGAATGCTGAACCATGGGCCCGCCCGACGGCGCTTTAAAATAAGGCCTCTCTTTTTCTTCCAAAGTATGCGGGGCATGATCGGTAGCTACCACATCAATCCTGCCGTCTTTCAGCGCTTCAAACAACTCGTCGCGGTCAGTAATGCTCTTAATGGCCGGGTTCCATTTGATGAAGTTTCCCTTTTCATCGTAATCCTCATCGGAAAACCAAAGGTGATGAACACATACTTCGGCTGTTATTTTTTTCTGCTCCGGGGGTAACGTATTGTCAAACAAATCCATCTCACGCGCCGTGGAAAGATGCAAAACATGCAGACGGGTATTGTATTTTTTCGCCAGTTTGACGGCTTTAGAAGATGAGAGGAAGCAGGCTTCTGCCGTCCGGATCATCGGGTGAACCCTTGTGGGCGCATTTTCACCGAAATTATCCAGAATTCGTGCAGCATTGACCTTGATGGTTTTTTCGTCTTCGCAGTGTACCGCCACCAGTGTGGGTGCTCCGGCAAATATTCCCTCCAGCGTTTTGTCGTCATCCACCAGCATGTTACCCGTTGACGAGCCCATAAATACCTTGATCCCGCATACCGTTTCAGGGTCTGTTTTCAATATCTCTTCCAGGTTGTCGTTGGATGCCCCCATGTAGAAAGAATAGTTTATCAGTGATTTCTCCCCTGCCAGCTTGTATTTTTCTTCGAGAATTTCCTGCGTCAGCACATTGGGAATGGTGTTGGGCATATCCATGAAACTGGTCACCCCTCCGGCTGCAGCAGCTCTTGTTTCGCTGTGGATATCGGCTTTGTATGTCAGGCCCGGATCACGAAAATGCACCTGGTCGTCTATCACCCCCGGCAAAAGATACAACCCATCAGCAGGGATTATTTCGTAATCTTTGTGATCAAACGTAACGCTTTCTCCCTCATAAACAACCGCCTTGATGTGTTTATCTTCGATATAAACATCACCTTTCAAAGTTTCTCCCTCATTGACGATAAATGCTCCTTTGATCAGTTTTTTGTCCATGGCAGGTTTGGTGTCAGATGGATTTTACGGGTTTGATCTTTCCGAAAATTGAACGCAGTCTGAGTTGCATCACACCAAAAATAGCTTCGGTAAATATTCCTTTATTCATTTTTGAGGTTCCTTCGGTACGGTCGGTAAAGATGATGGGCACTTCCACAACTTTAAAGCCCAGTTTCACAGCCGTATATTTCATTTCTATCTGAAAAGCGTAGCCCACAAACTTTATCGAGTCGAGATCAATGGTTTCAAGCACTTTTCTCGTCCAGCAGACAAATCCGGCCGTTGTATCCATGATGTCAAGTCCGGTGACAATTCTTACATATTTTGAGGCATAGTATGACATGAGCACTCTGCCCATGGGCCAGTTGACCACATTTACGCCGGTGATATACCGCGAGCCAACAGCCACGTCCGCTCCCTGATTGGCACAGGCATCGTGCAACCTGACAAGGTCTTTCGGATTGTGGGAAAAATCGGCATCCATTTCACATTCACAAATATATTCATATTCCTGTTCCAGGGCCCATTTAAAGCCGGCAATATACGCTGTGCCCAGCCCCTGTTTACCCTCACGTTCCAGCATAAACAGACGCCCTCTGAATTCTTTCATCAGTTTACGGACGATATCAGCCGTTCCGTCGGGGCTGTTGTCTTCAACAATCAGAACATCAAACTCTTTTTCAAGATCAAATACAACGCGTATGATCTTTTCAATGTTTTCCTTTTCGTTGTAAGTTGGTATTATGACAAGTCTATCGCTCAATTAATTTTAATTTGGCCGCAAATTTATAAATAATGAACCGATTTTCAGGGATAAAAATGAAATTGCCACAGATAAATTGTTACGCGCAGCGAAACGCGGGCCAAAGGCCTGATCGGCGACTGAAGTCGCCGGTACGAAAAAAACCGAATCATCAACCGGGCAATCGAACCCTTACTCATCATACAACAGCACGTCGTCAATCCTGTAAGACGTCGTCTCGTCGGGATCGCTTCCTTCGTATTTGAAGGCAATATATGCCGGTCCTGTAAAAGATGAAAGGTAAATCTTCCCGGAATTAACCCATTCGTGATCAGCGTTACCCGATCCTGCCAGTGTACATTCAAGCGGTGTCCATGTAGCCGATTCCACATTTGTCCCGTCAAAGTCAGTGGAAATCAACACTGTCAAACCGTCGTGTACCCAATAAGCCTGCGCGCTCTTAAACTCGAAAACAGGATTGTTCATGGCATTCAGATCCATTTTCGGTGTGATCAGCCAGGTAACATTGGTTTCACCCGAATTGTAGGACGTGGCCTGCGCATATAAATTACCGCTGTATTCTTTCCCCTGCCATAACCTTGTGCCGTCGGTAGCCACATTCAGCCAGCCGGGGATGCTGATGTCTTCATAGTTGGTTTGCGTCTGAAAATCTTCATTGATTTCCGTAACACCGTCATTTCCTCCGCCTCCACCGCTATTAACGATTACATCATCAATCTGGATGGAAGTGGATTCGGCATCGCTGCCCACATATTTAAAGGCAATCGCCACATTGCCCGTAAAGGCAGCGAGCGAAATTTCACCCGATTCCACCCATTGGTAATTGTCATTGCCCGATCCGGCGAGCGTGGCAGATAATTCCGTCCAGGTAGCCGTTCCAAAATTGGTTCCGTCATAGTCGGTACTTGCCAGAATGGTCAGCGGCTGTCCGCTTGTGTGTTCCCAATATGCCATCGCATTGTTGAATGTCAAGACTTTATCTCCCGATGTGTTAACAACAGGAGGTGTGATCAGCCAGGTTTCTATGGCGTCCAGGCCGGAATTGTATCCGGTGGCCTGGGCATATTTGTTGGCATCGAATGATTTTCCCTGCCAGTAACGGGTTCCCTGAACAACAAGATTTGTCCAGCCCTCGATTTCCACGTTTTTATAATCTTCGACATTGTCAAAATGTTCTGCAATATTCGGAACCGGCGGGATGGGTTCTCCGCCGCCACCGCCTTCGTTTGTGATCATCACATCATCAATCTGGCTGGACGTGGATTCCGTATCGCTACCTTTGTATTTAAAGGCAACGGCAACATTACCAACGAATCCTGACAGCGACACATCACCTGATTCAATCCAGTCGTAATTTCCGCTGTTTTCATCCGGCAGGTTGGGCGTCAATTCCGTCCATGTAGCCGTTTCGAAGTTGGT
>JAADID010000178.1 GCA_013151505.1 Chlorobiota bacterium
GAAGGTGTTGAATGGATGCCGCACAACAGTGTGTTGAGTTTTGAAGAGATAAGGGATGTGGTTAAAGTTGCCGTAAAACTGGGTGTGAATAAGATCCGGCTGACGGGCGGCGAGCCGCTGGTACGAAAAGGTATTCAGGATCTTGTAGGTATGATCGCCGGCGTTGAGGGGGTGAAAGACCTCGCCATGACCACCAACGGGATTTTTCTGGATAAATATGCGGCAGAACTGGCTGCAGCCGGGCTGAACAGGGTAAACATCAGCCTCGACACACTCGATGCGCAAAAATACAGCGAGCTAACCCGGGGAGGAAATATCGGTGATGTACTGAAAGGGATAGATGCCGCATGTAAAGCCGGGTTGACGCCTGTAAAGATCAATTGTGTGAAAACATCCGGTACTTCAGATGATGACATACGAAACCTGCGAACATTCTGTGAAACAAACGGTTTTCAACTGCGGTTTATTCACCAGATGTCACTGACGGAAGGAAAATTTGCTCCTGTCGAAGGGGGAGATGGGGGCAGGTGCCATATCTGTAACCGCATCCGGCTGACCGCAAAAGGCGATGTCATCCCCTGTCTTTTCAGCGAGCACGGATACAATGTCAGGGAATATGGCATTGAAGAAGCCATTCTGATGGCCGTTGGGAAGAAGCCTGCCACCGGCCATAAAAACAAGGTACATTCATTTTACAATATAGGAGGATAACATGGAAAAGTTGAGTCACATAAATGAAAAAGGCAAAGCCGAAATGGTGGATGTGGGACATAAACCCGATCAATTACGCCAGGCGCTTGCAAAAGGTTCCATATCCCTTGCTGCCGGAACCCGCGATCTGATTGCAAAAAACCTGATCAGGAAAGGGGATGTCCTTACCCTGGCCGAAGTTGCAGGTATTCAGGCCGCAAAACAAACCCCGCATCTGATTCCCCTCTGCCATACTTTGATGTTAAACAAGGTAAAGCTCGAAGCCGAATTAACGGAAACAGGTGTGGAGGTAAGCTGCCTGGTGAGGTCACAGGGGAAAACCGGTGTGGAAATGGAAGCGCTGACGGGCGTATCGGTGGCCCTCCTTACGGTGTATGATATGTGTAAAGCCGTAGATAAAGAAATGGTGATTGGTAACGTTCACCTTGTGGAAAAAACAAAAAAAGACATATAGTCATGAATCAAATCATTAAAGTGTTGTCGGTAAATGTTTCCGAAAAAAAAGGGACGATCAAAAAGCCGGTGGATTTCATCAGGCTATCGCGTAACGGGGTGGAAAAAGATGCCCATGCCGGGCCGTGGAACCGACAGGTGAGCTTGCTTGGCAAGGAAAGCATTGATAAATTTTCGAAAGAAGCCGGTAGGGATATTTCTTTCGGCGAATTTGCCGAAAACATCACCACCGAAGGGTTGAAACTTTACAAAACGCTGCCCCTCGACCGTTTTGTGAGTGAGCACGTTGAGCTGGAAGTGACCCAGATAGGAAAACACTGTCACGGCAAAAATTGCCAGATATTTCAGGAAGTAGGCAATTGTGTGATGCCCAAGGAGGGCATATTCGCCAGGGTTATCCGCGAAGGTAAGATGCAGGCAGGTGTAAAATTCGAATACAAGCCGCGGGTCATTAAAACCACCGTCATCACCTTGAGCGACCGTGCATTTCACGGGCTGTATGCTGACAAAAGCGGGAAGAAGATCGAAAAACGTTTGGGTGAATTCTGGACATCACAAGGCAGGAAATCAACGATAGATTATGTACTGATTCCGGATGATGAATACCTGCTCGAAGGAACCGTTCGTGAAGCCGTGCAAAACGGGAGTGATTTTATTTTCACAACAGGGGGAACAGGTATCGGCCCCAAAGACATAACGCCCGATGTTGTGAAGCCCATGCTTGATAAAGAGATTCCCGGTATCATGGACTTGATCAGGATAAAATACGGATCGGAAAAGCCGGCAGCGCTGATCAGCCGGTCGGTTGCCGGGGTCATCGGGCAAACGCTTGTCTATTGCCTTCCGGGAAGCCAGAAAGCCGTTGATGAATATCTCGATGAAATACTGAAGACGGTGACCCATTCGCTGTATATGATCCACCGCCTGGACATCCATGCTTAAAAGAGAGGGTTGTTATAAATCACCCTGTACATTCCGAATACACATAAGCCTCTCCCGGTTTTTGTTACCTGCCCTGCATGGATTACCGTGATTTATCACACAACCCGTTGAAAAACAAGCGCTGTCCGGTTTGTATTGTATATCCTTAAATAATGCGCATTGTCTTCATGTTGGGTGATAAATTTTGTTGAGTCGTCTATCCGGCCATGTCCGCCGAATTTCCGGTTGTCGGAATTGAGGATCAGGTGGTATTCCCCGGCTTTTGGAACCGGAAAACGGTAACCCGGTATGGATCTGGTCGGATGAAAATTAAAAACAAAAATCAGTTGGTTTCGTTCAAAAACAATGATCTGGTTTGTTTCATCCATATTCAGTTGATTTCCGAATAAGGAAGACATGACCTTGTTTTCCTTGATCACCCGGATCATTTCCCTGTCAAAAGCGGCCAGATACTGGTATTTCAGATTGGGCGCATCAACCAGCGACCACTGGCGGCGGCAGTATTTGTAGCTCCAGTTGTTTCCTTCACGCGGAAAATCAATCCACTCGGGGTGGCCGAATTCGTTGCCCATAAAATTCATATAAGCCTGCCCGCCCAGCGAAATGGTAAACAGCCGGATCATTTTGTGCAACGCTATCCCCCTGTCAATAATCAGGTTGTCATCATCTTTTTGCATGTGCCAGTACATTTCCTTGTCCATCAGCCTGAAAGCAATCGTTTTGTCACCCACCAGCGCCTGGTCATGCGATTCGCAATAGGCTACGGTTTTTACGTGAGGAAGCCGGTCATTCATGACATGCCACATTTCATGAATATTCCATTCATCGTCCTTGTACTCCTTCAGGTACTTGATCCAGAAATCGGGAATACCCATTCCCAGCCGGTAATCAAAACCCAGGCCTCCGTCTTCCATCGGGGAGGTCAGGCCCGGCATGCCCGTAACGTCTTCGGCAATGGAAACCGACCGGGATTCCAACCGGTGGATGAGTGTATTGGCCAGTTGCAGATAAGTAATGGCATCCCATTCCACCCCCTGCCTGAAATATTTGTCACGCGAATCAATGGTTTCAAGCCCGTGGTGGAAATACATCATCGAACCGACTCCGTCAAAACGGAAACCGTCAAAGTGAAATTCTTTCATCCAGTATTTCAGGTTGGAAAGCAGGAAACGCAACACTTCGGTTTTGCCGTAATCAAAAATCTTGGAATCCCATTGGGGATGTTCTCCACGGCTGCCGGGATGAAAATACTGTGCATCCGAACCGTCAAACCGGTTGATGCCTTCCACGGTGTTTTTTACCGTGTGCGAGTGGACAACGTCAAGGATAACGGCAATACCGGCTTCGTGTGCTTTTTTAATGAGATATTTTAATTCTTCCGGCGTTCCGAAACGGGAGGAAGGGGCAAAAAAGTTTGACACATGGTATCCGAATGAACCGTAATAAGGATGCTCCTGGATGGCCATAAGCTGGATGGCATTGTAACCTCCTTTGACGATCCTCGGCAGGACATTCTCCACAAACTCGAGATAGGTACCGATCCCTTCTTTTTCCTGTGCCATGCCCACGTGGGCTTCGTAAATAAAAAGATCTCCGACCTTACCCGCATTAAAATCGTCATTTTCCCAGTCAAAGGGATCGGGAAACCAGAGTTGTCCTGAAAAGTTTTTGGTGTCTTCATCCTGGATTACGCGTGTGATATAAGCCGGAATCCTGAAGTTCAATCCCATTTGCGAATCCACCAGCACCTTGATCTTGCTGCCGTGGACAAACGTGTCTTTGTAAGTTTCGTAATCGAGGAAAATCTCCCAGATGCCGAAATCATTTCTGCTGAGGGGGTGGGTAAATTGCTCCCACTTGTTGAAATCACCCACAAGATAAAGCGCTTTGGCATTGGGTGCCCATTCCCGGTATGTCCAGCCGTTTTGTACGGGATCAAAATGGATACCGAAATATTTATAACCTTCGGCAAAATCCTCAAGATTTCCGAAATCACGATTGATCTGATTTAACCTGTCAAGGTAACGGTTGTAACGGTCTTCGATGTCCGTTGCATTGGGTTCGAGCCAGGGATCGTCTTTAACGAGTTTGAGTTTTTTTGCCATGGGTTCCTGATAATTCAGCCCGAAAATACAAAATCAATAGCCGCGTTGTACTTTTTTGTGAATAATATTTATCTTTATGGCACAATTCCATATTCTTTTCGATGAAAAAGGCATTCGGTTTTTTATGGCAGAATTTTGAACTTTTCTTCTGGATCGGGGCGTTGCTCTCTCTTTTTTTTATGGAACCTGCGGGAGATCATTTTTCGCTTTGCCCTTTGAAGAATATGGGATTTGAGTATTGCCCCGGATGCGGGCTCGGCCATTCCATTCATTACGCCATGCGTCTGGACATTGCGGATTCGTTTACGAATCACCCGTTGGGAATCTTTGGATTAGTGGTTATTATTTTACGTATTTATAAATTGATCAAATTAAACTTTAAAACCAATTATCATGGACACCAAACTGCTACAACTTATTCCGGGCGTTGAGCCCAATGAACTGGCTTATTTACAGTCGTTAACGAAAGATCTGACAGAAGATCAGCTTCAGACGTTTGCCGCCCTGTATAACGGGGAACGGAAAAAATCCGATACGATCATGATCGGGGCCATTGTGGGGTTACTCGGCGTTGGTGGCGTACAACGATTTATGATCGGACAAATCGGGATGGGAATACTTTATTTTCTCACCCTGGGTTTGTGTTATATCGGCACAATCGTTGACATTGTCAATTACAAAAAACTCACTCTTGAGTATAATCAACAGGTTGCCAACAACCTCCTTCGTGCGGCGATCAACATGAGTAAATAGTTTTTACGGGATAAAATATCAGGCAGGGATTTCATCAGGAGGCGAATGATGTGTTTTTTTACGCGTCAACGATTTCGTCCTTGTGGGGCTTTGCAGCTTATTTTAAAAAACTTTCTCATAATATTTAGAAGAGTTCTCCAAAGTAATTCCCTTATTTTTGTTTCCGCATGAGATAAGAAAATTATTATGGCACAGATAAAAAAGGCAGCTTTTATTCTGATCATTGTTCCGGTAGTATTCCTTTTAATTGATTGTGAAGGGGGCGGTAGCAGCCGAAAAGAAAGTGATGTCATAAAGGTGTTTGCTGTCAATTACCCGTTGGCTTATTTTACGGAGAGAATAGGAGGGGAGCATGTAAGGATGATTGATATTCTTCCAAAAGATACAGATCCTGCCGAATGGGCGCCCGGCAAAAAAGAACTCCGACAAATTCGTTCGGCAGATTTGATCCTGCTCAACGGGGCCGGTTACGAACCCTGGGCAGAACAAGCCGGGTTACCTTCCTCAAAAACCGTGAACGCAACGGCTACACTCGAAGACTATTTCTTTCCCAAACAAAAAAAAGGAAGATTGATCCCCGACACATGGCTCGATTTTGATATGTCGAAATTCCAGGCCGAAAGTGTCAGAAATGCCCTTGAGAAACGATTACCGGCCTTCAAAGATGAATTTGAGAACAATTTCTTTGCACTGTATGCCGAGATGAATAAGTTGAACAAGCGAATGGTTTTTATTTCCAACAAAATGGACTGTGATATTTTGTATCTGTATGCCGCACATCCGGTTTACGATTATATGGCGGCGGCTTATCATATCAGGTTGTTAAATCTGTATTGGGAACCTGGGGCCGTCCCCACTGACGAACAATGGAGATTCCTTGAAAAAAGTCTTGAAAACAAACCCGCCAACGCCATGCTTTGGGAGAGCCCTCCTCCGGAAGATATTCGCCGGAAACTGGAGAATGATTTCGGGATCATACCGGTTATTTTTAATCCCTGTACCCAAAAGCCTGATACAGGGGATTTTATCAGCGTGATGAAACAAAATGTGGATAACCTGGCGGAATACAGCAGGTATTAGGTTGCGGGGTGCGGTCCCATTTTCCAGGAACCGATCTCTATTTTACATTGAACTCCAGCAATTTCTTCCCTTCAATGAAAGCTTCAAAATGGTCGTTGATGGCTGTGGGGCCAACGCCTTCAGGTGTTCCGGTGAAAATAAGATCTCCGGTTTTCAGTGAGATGAATTGCGAAACATAAGCAATGATGTGGCCAAAACTGAAGATCATGTCTTTGCTGTTCCCGTCCTGCCTGACCTCACCGTTGACCTTCAGTTGAAAATTGATATTGTTTAAATCGGGAAATTGTGATTTTGGCAGGAACTTCCCCACAGGCGCCGACTGGTCAAATGCTTTGGCGATTTCCCAGGGTAACCCCCTTTTTTTACATTCGGCCTGGATGTCGCGGGCCGTAAAATCAATGCCTATGCCGATCTCGTCGAAGTATTTGTGAGCAAACTTTTCTTCGATGTGCCTGCCGTTGCGGGATATCTTCAATACCAGCTCGGCCTCATAATGAACTTCGTTAGAAAACTCCGGGTAGAAAAACGGATTGTTTTTTTGCAACAATGCCGTATCGGGTTTCATGAAGAAAACGGGCTTTTCGGGAACGGGATTTTTCAGCTCTTTGGCATGCTCAATATAATTCCGGCCAATGCAAATGATTTTCATATCTGTTTGTATTTTATTTCTGATTCATCCTCAACCGAATCTTGGTCAGCAGGTTTTTGGTGTACAGTGGAAAATCCGCCTTCATGATCCAGTCGTAATAGGAGGGTTCTTTTTCAAAGACTTCCTCCACGGTTTTTCCTTTGTGCTTGCCGAAATTGAAAACTTCTTTTCCTTCTGCGTTGTAAATGATCTGCCCCATCAGATCGGCGTTGCGATGATGGGATGACAAATTATGTAATGCGTCAATGTCGTTTTTTACCGGAACGGAAGTGTTTCCGTCTTTATCGGTTACCTCCACATCTTTGTATTTGTCAAGCTGGGCTTTCAGTATCTCGAAAGTGGCTATTGTGTCGGCTTCCGCAGAATGGGCATCCTTGTGTTCCTTGTTCAGGTAAAACCGGCTGGCAGCCGAAAGGGTACGGGGTTCCATTTTCATGAAAATGTTCTGCACATCTATCAGTTTGCGGTTTTTGAAATCAAAATCAATTCCGGCACGCAGGAATTCTTCGGCAAGCATGGGAATGTCATATTTCAGGGAATTGTAGCCGGCCAGGTCGCAATGCTCCAGAAAATGACTGATCTCTTTGGCAACCTGCTTAAAGGTGGGTTTATCCTTCACATCTTCCTCGGTGAAGCCGTGTATTGCCGTTGCTTCAGGCGCAATGGGATATTCGGGATTTACCACCCAGGTTTTGCTTTCAGTGGTTCCGTTGGTGTTAATTTTCAATATATGAATTTCGATGATCCGGTCTTTTGCCACATTTAACCCGGTGGTTTCCAGATCGAAAAAGGCAAGAGGACGCTTTAGGTTTAGTTCCATTAAAGTAAGTTTTGTTGTTGATGCGAAAGTAGAAAGTTTTAAGGTGTGGTTGGGCGCTTCGATGAATAAATTTTAAACAGGTTATTTTCGAAATTGCTTTAAGCGGGACGCTTAAAGCAGTTGTTTTTTTAAAGATATGGACCCAGCTTTAAGCGTCCCGCTTAAAGTCCGCTAAAAGTATTGTTAAATCACTGTATTCTCATCAAAATTCTTGAAACCATTGTTGGTGTCTTCACCAACAACATTTTAATGTATCAGGGAATATCATATCACCGTATCCTCACTAAAACTCTCCAGCAATTCTTTCACCCTTCTGATGTACATGCCGCCAAGCGCTCCGTCCACCACGCGGTGGTCGTAAGCCAGCGAAAGGATCATGATGTGGCGGATGGCGATCACGTCGCCCTGCGTTGTTTCAAGGACAACGGGTTTTTTGCGGATGGCGCCGATACCCAGTATGGCCACTTGCGGTTGGTTGATGATGGGTGTTCCCGTCAGGCTGTCGAACGATCCGAAATTGGTGGTGGTGAAAGTGCCGCCCGATACTTCATCGGGATTCAACCTGTTGGCTCTTGCACGCGAAGCCAGGTCGTTCACCGCTTTTACCAGTCCCAGCAAACTTTTTTCATCGGCATCTTTTATGACCGGTACGATCAGGTTCCCGTTTTTCAATGCCGTCGCCATGCCGATGTTTATGTTTTTCCGGTAGATGATGTTGTATCCGTCAACCGAAGCGTTGATTTGCGGATAATCTTTCAGGGCTTTGGCTGCCGCATCAATGAAAATGGGAGTGAAAGTCAGCTTTTCGCCTTCCCGTTTCAGGAATTCGTTTTTCACCTTGTTCCGCCAGTTTACAACCGCTGTGACATCCACATCAATGAAAGAGGTAACATGCGGGGAAATCTGTTTCGACATGACCATGTGGTCGGCGATCATTCTGCGCATGCGGTCCATTTCCACGATCTGGTCACCTTCCATGGTGTTGACAGGTGGCAGGGTGATGGCCGGGCCGGCGGGTTTTGCAGCAGCGGGGGCTGCGGTTCTTTTATCAAGATAAGCCAGCACATCTGCCTTGGTAACACGGCCGTCTTTTCCGCTTCCTTTCAGGTTGTCCAGTTCGGCAACGCTGATGTTTTCGGCTTTGGCAATGCTTTTGACCAGCGGGGAATAAAAACGGGATGAGGATGAAAAGTCGCCGGTTGTTTTTTCCTTTTCAGCAACTGGTTCCGGCGCTTTTGTTTTTTCCCGTGGAGTTGCGATTTCAACTTCCGGTTTTTTTGCCGGTTCGGGCACTTGTGTTTCCTGACCTGCATCTGCCGTTTCTTCGCCTTCGGTTTCCAGGATGGCAATCACTTTTCCAACAGGCACCACGTCCCCTTCGTTGAACAGTTTTTCTTTCAGGACGCCCTCAACAGGGCTGGGTATTTCGGAATCCACCTTATCCGTGGCGATTTCAACGATGGATTCATCTTCTTCCACAGGGTCGCCGATTTCTTTGCTCCAGCGCGTAATGGTTGCTTCTATTATACTTTCGCCCAACTTGGGCATTACTATTTCAAACCTGGCCATATTGTTTGTTTACGATAATCTGTTTTATTTAATTCATTCAGTAAACGTAAATCTGAATGTTCAGAGTGCAAAAGTAGCCAATTTTTGTTATGTGGAATAAATCTAAATTGAATTCAAAACAATAACCTTTATTTAAGTTTCTGACAGGTCAGGAAGGAATGGTTAACATACTGATTAATAGTTAGAAACATTAAATATTACAGGGTCAATGTAAAAAACATGAAAGATATTGTAACCGGTTCATTCCTAAAGTTCCTGAATAAATTTTGCTTTGTATGTGGTTTTTTTTAAAGAATTTATATTTTTGTTTGGTAAAGAAGCCAAACCAAACCACAAAGATTAGAGGCAGGATGGAAGAAAAAGAAACCAAGGAAAGAAGAGAAGACATCTTTTCTCAGGCCGTGAGGGCAGGCAAAAGAACTTATTTTTTCGATGTTAAAGCAACCAGGAGCGATCAGTATTATTTAACGATCACAGAAAGTAAACGCCGCTTTAATTCGGAGCATGGAAAGTTTTTTTATGAAAAACATAAAATTTTCCTTTACAAGGAAGATTTTGAAAAATTCCGTGAAGGGTTGGAAACTGCCTTACATTTTATCGAAACCGGCGAAAAACCGGAACCTGAGCCTGAACCGGAAGTAGTTCAAAAAGAAACTCCGGTTGTAAATGAGGAAAAAACAGAAGAAAAAACAGAAGAAAAAACAGAAGAGAAATCCGAAGTGGATGTTACTTTTGAAGATTTAGGGAAAGAGTAATCAGGTCTTCGGATGCCTGTAGGGTAGTTTTGGAAAATTTCCGCTCAAAGTATTTTGAAAAATTATTAAACCAAAGCTTTTAACATAGTTTAAACACCTGTGTTAAAAGCTTTTTTTATGTTGAAAACTTCCTTAAAGGCAGAATGGTCAGGTAGGTGAAAATTGTATTTTTGTAAATAAGCAAACGTATAAACAAAGGGTTTAAGATGGGAAAGATAATTGCAGTTACCAATCAGAAAGGCGGAGTAGGGAAGACGACGACAGCGATCAACCTGGCCGCCAGTCTGGCCGTATTGGAATACAAGACATTGCTTGTGGATGCCGATCCGCAGGCCAATGCGACTTCTGGACTGGGTTTTGACCCGAAAAACATCCAGACCAGCATTTATGAGTGTATCATTGACAATATTGATGCGCGGAATGTGATCCTGCAAACCGAAACGCCCCACCTTTTTTTGTTACCTGCCCACATTGACCTTGTCGGCGCCGAAATTGAAATTATTAATATGCCCAACAGGGAAAAGATGATGCGCCGTACATTGAGTAAGATCGAAGACGAATACGATTTTATCATCATAGATTGCTCGCCGTCGCTTGGGCTGATCACTATCAATGCCCTGACGGCTGCCCATTCGGTGATCATTCCCGTCCAGTGTGAATATTTTGCCCTTGAGGGGCTGGGCAAGTTGCTGAACACCATCAAGATCGTTCAAAACCGCCTGAACCCGGAACTGACCATCGAAGGCATACTGCTTACCATGTTCGATGTCAGGCTGAACCTTTCAAAACAGGTTGTTGAAGAAGTCAAAACCCATTTTCAGCAAATGGTATTCGACACCATCATCCATCGAAATACTCGACTGGGCGAAGCACCGAGCTACGGCAGTTCCATCATCATGTACGATGCTGCCAGCACAGGCGCAGTCAATTATCTGAACCTGGCCCGCGAGATTCTGCAAAAAAACAATATGACCAGCATGAGCAGTGCTGACAAACAAATCAATTTGGCGGATGAGCAAAGGTAAACCGAGAAAGAAAGCCCTTGGCCGCGGACTCGATGCAATACTGCAAAGTCCTGAAACTGACATTACCGCAACCGATATTTCCGGTGGGTATGTCGCCGGGGCCATTGCCGAAATAGAATTAGAAAAGATCGAAGAAAACCCGTTCCAGCCCCGTTCCGACTTTGATGAGATGAACCTGCGCGAAATGGCAGAGTCCATTAAAGCCCAGGGTATTATTCAACCGGTAACGGTACGAAAGCTCGGATATGACAAATACCAGCTCATATCGGGTGAACGGCGCCTGAGGGCTACCCGCATGGCCGGAATGACTAAAATACCGGCTTTTATCCGTATTGCCAACGACGAGCAAATGCTGGAACTGGCCCTCATCGAGAATGTCCACAGGAAAAACCTGAATGCCATTGAGATAGCCATCAGTTATCAACGCCTGATTGATGAATGTGAACTGACACAGGAACAACTCAGTGAAAAGATAGGCAAGAACAGGACAACCATCGCCAATTTTCTGCGGCTGCTGAAACTTCCTCCCGAAGTGCAGGTTGCCCTTCGCGATGGGTTTATCACCATGGGGCATGCCCGTGCACTGATTGCCATTGAAGATGAGAAAGATAAGCTGAAAATCCTGGAGGAGGTAATCAGAAAAGGCCTGAATGTGAGGCAGGTGGAAGAGCTTGTCAGGAATTTCAATAAAAAGGCCGTTAAACCTTCCCCGGTGAAAAAGGGGACATTGCCCGAAAGGTTTAAAAACACAACTGCCGTATTGAGCCGGAAATTCGGGACAAAGGTAAGTCTCCGGCGCAACAATAAAGGAAAAGGATCAATCGTTATCAGTTTCAGAAATGATGATGAATTAGATAAGATCATTTCGTTGATGAACGAAAAATAATTCCGGTGAAACCGTTAGTCCGACAAATTGCCCGCTGTTTATTAGCTTTCCTGTTTTCTGCGCTGATTATCGTGCCGTCAGGTATCGTGGCACAGGTAAAACAGGAAGTGGAGAAACCGAAAAAAGAAAAACAAAATAAGGAGAACCGGAAAAAGCAAAAGGCCAAAGCAGGCTGGCCCTCTCCGCGTAAAGCTACTTTTTGGGGTTTTCTGCCCGGCGCAGGTCAGATTTACAATAAAAAATACTGGAAACTGCCAATTGTTTATGCGGGTTTTGGCGTAATGGGTTATTTTGCTTTTTCGAACCGTACGGAATATCTGAAATACAAAGACGCCTTCATTTGTTCTTCAAAAGGTGACAATGATCCTGATTTTACATGCGACAATCCGTTAGCCGAAAAATATAGTACCAATGACCTGGAGACCATTACCGATTATTACCGGCGGAATATGGAACTGTCTTTCATAATCATGGGCGCCTGGTATATTTTGCAAATACTGGACGCTACCGTTGATGCCAATCTTTATTACTGGAACGTGGACGATAACCTGACGCTGAAAGTGGAACCGGTTATCCAGCCGTTTAATATCCCCAATGAGTTGCCGGCACACAACGGTATCAGGATTACTTTAAAATTTTAAAATAAAGACATGAATATTGTCATTTCAGGATACGGGAAAATGGGCAGGGAAGTCGAAAAGATTGCCCTGTCGCGGAAACATATCATCGTTGCAAAACTTGACACAGTTGAAGACTGGGAAAAATATTCAGGGCAAATATCTTCTGCCGACGTGGTCATTGATTTCAGCATGCCCGCTGTAGTGGTTGACAATATTTACCGCTGTTTTGATCTCGGATTGCCCGTTGTTACAGGCACGACCGGATGGTACGACCATACCGGCGAAGTCACTGAAAGATGTAAGAAAAAGGATGGCTCCCTGTTTTATGCTCCGAATTTCAGCATAGGCGTTAACCTGTTCTTTAAAATCAACGAGCATCTGGCAAGGTTGATATCAGGCGTTGAAGGTTACAAAGTTCAGGTGGAGGAAACCCATCATGTTCATAAACTGGATGCACCCAGCGGGACAGCCATTAAAACGGCGGAAGGAATTATCGCCGGCAATGAAAAAATTAAAAAGTGGGTTGACCATAGAACGGACAAACCGGAGGAACTGCCTGTGATCTCATTCCGGGAAGGTGAAGTTCCCGGAACCCATACGGTGATCTGGGATTCGAATGCCGACCGGATCACCCTGAAACACGAAGCCAAAAACCGCAGTGGCTTTGCACTGGGCGCCGTGATGGCTGCTGAATTTGTGGTTGGGAAGAAGGGCGTGTTTACGATGGAGGATTTGCTGGGAATATAAAGAGAAATGTAGCTGATATCGCCGAAAATTTTTGTAATGATGTTCATTTGTAAATCCTGTGACCCGAATAACCAGGACATATTCCTTATGAATTTACTCCCAAGTACAAGAAAATCTTGTTAGCTTTGCATAAAACCAATTTGTATGGTAAATCTACCAAGACAAATAGAACATTGGATAACAGGTGCTGAAGATGATCTGGAATCCGCAAAAGTACTTGTTGATAAAAATCGTTTATTACACGGTTTGTTCTTTTGTCATTTGGTGATTGAAAAAGCGATTAAAGCCCATGTGGTAAAAGAAACCAGGGAAGTAGCACCACGTTCTCATAACCTAATTTATCTCTCTGAAAAAGCAAAAATTGAATTCAACGATGAAGATGAAATTTTTCTTGGTATTTTGATGAAATATCAATTGCAGGGCAGATATCCTGATTATAACCCTGCTATTCCTGATAAATTTATTGTTGACAGTTATTTGATTAAAACTGAAGAATTATTTCAATGGTTAAAAAAGAAGTTATAGAAATATTAAAACGTTACATCACACTCTTAAATGCAGAAGGGATTTCTGTAACTAAAGCATTTTTGTTTGGAAGTTATGCAGATGATTCTGCTGACCAGATGAGTGATATTGATATTTTGATAGTTTCAGATAAATACGATGAATCTGATGATATTGCTGTTGGGACGACATGGAAGCTGACAAGAAAGATAAGCACGAAAATTGAACCTTATTTAATAGGGATAAAAAAATTCAAAGGTGACGAATCGCCATTGATTCATCTTGTCAAATCCAAAGGTATTGAAATTGTTTAATCTAACCGTTCCGGCGACTTCAGTCGCCGATTCAAAAAACTCCCAGGCGGCGACTAAAGTCGCCAGTACAAGTGTCGGTTCGTATTCCATAAAAAATTATTTCCAACCGCTGAGAATTCTTTTTAGCTTTGCGATCTTCAAAGAATTAACAATATTTAAGGAGTGTAATTCCTGAAAGATAGTACATTGCGTTCAT
>JAADID010000023.1 GCA_013151505.1 Chlorobiota bacterium
CTGTCAATAAGCATGTATCCCGTGGGAATGGTTTCCAGTCCTGCCAGCTTGATGTAGGGTGCCGCCAGAACGTGCATACCAATGAGCATATCCGGATTGCGTCCTGATATCAGCGAAAGGAAAAGCATGGCATCTGCATTGCGGGCGATCTGGTAAGTATTCCCCGGAAAAAGGATGACCGGAATGTCGCTGTGTTCTTTCAGTGTTTTCACACCGTGAAAAAGCATATCGCTGGTCAGCAGACTACCGCCGACGAAAAAGAAATCCACACCTGCCTTTTGTGCGATTTTAGCTGTCTTTTCAAGTTGTTCGGGAGATGGCTTATCCGGATCAATGAGAACGGCCAGCTGTTTCTGCGGTTTGAAAAAATGCTCAAAGGTTTTCATACGATTGCTTTATTGCAAAAGTAGGAAAATTTATTGGCGACTAAAGTAACCGGTACCCATGAGAGAAAGTATTTATATCTTTCCCGGCCTTGAAGGGCCGGGTAACCGATTTGTTTCTGACAACATTCTCTTAACTCCCAACGCCTCCCAATCCCAAAGGAGCGGGCCGGCGCAGGAAAACAATGAGAGAACAAAGGGGTTAACTCCTTTGTTCGAGCAAATTCCTATCCCCCCTAAAACACTGCTTTGGCAATTTTACGGATGTTGTCCGAACGGCCCATGGTGTAAAAATGGAGAACGGGTACATTTCTTTCAATAAGTTCTTTTGACTGTTGTATGGCCCATTCCACGCCCAGCTCCCGGACTTCCATGTTGTTTTTGCATTTAAGCATTTCTTTTACCAGCCGTGCCGGGATGTCCACATTGAAGGTTTTGGGAATGGAAACGATCTGATCCATGATAGTAATGGGTTTCAGTCCGGGAATAATGGGAACGGTAATACCTTCGGCACGGCACCGGTCCACAAAGTCGAAATACTTCTTATTATCATAAAACATCTGGGTGACAATGTAATGCGCCCCGGCCTGAATTTTCTTTTTCAGAAAATGGATGTCACTGTCTATGTTGGGTGATTCGCCATGCTTTTCGGGATATCCTGCCACCCCGATGCAGAAATTCATCGAGCGGGTGTTCAGCAATTCTTCATCAAGGTAAATGCCTTTATTCAGGTTGGAAATCTGTTCCACCAACTCAACAGCATGCTGGTTACCCTCCGGTTCGGGGATGAACTTTTTCATGCCTACCTGCGGATCGCCACGCACGGCCAGCACGTCATTAATACCCAGAAACTGCAAGTCAATCAGGGCGTTCTCAGTTTCCTCACGGGTGAAGCCGCCGCAGATGATGTGGGGAACCACGTTCACGCCGTACCGGTATTTGATGGCTGCCGCAATACCAACCGTCCCCGGACGCTTGCGCACCGTGTGCTTCTTGATCAGCCCGTTGGACAGGTTCTCGTAAACCACCTCTTCCTGGTGATAGGTGATGTTGATGAACGAAGGGTTGAATTCAATCAATGGGTCAATGGCCTTCTGAATAGATTCAAAATCCTGCCCTTTCAGCGGCGGCAGCAATTCAAACGAAAACAGCGTTTTGGTCGCTTTGGCAATATGTTCTATAACTCTTTCTTCCATAAATTCCTGTTTATATGTTTTTTACCTTTTGGTATTATACCCTTTGGTATAAAAGAACCATTTCTATTAAACAATGTTATTCGGCATAATCTTCCTCAAAAACTCAATCGTCACTCCTTTTCTCCGGGCGTAGTCTTTCAATTGATCGGGCAGCAGTTTGCCCACATTGAAATACTTTGAGTCGGGATGAGCAAAGTAGTAGCCGCTTACCGTGGCAGCCGGATACATGGCGAAGTTTTCCGTGAGTTTTACGCCGAGGTTTTTCTCCGCTTCCAGCAGGTCGAATATCTTCCGTTTTTCGGAATGATCGGGACATGCCGGATAACCCGGAGCAGGGCGGATACCTCTGTATTTCTCGCGCAGGATATCCTGCAAATCCATATTTTCATCCGCTTCATATCCCCAATACTCTTTTCTGACATTCAGATGCAGTAATTCGGTAAAGGCCTCTGCCAGCCGGTCGGCAAGCACCTTGAGCATGATGGCATAGTAATCGTCGTTGTCTTTTTCAAACCGTTCGAGATGTTGCTCGATGCCCAGTCCCGCCGTGGCCACAAAAGCGCCGATGTAATCCTTTATGCCGGAACTTTCGGGAGCAATGAAATCGGAAAGGCACAGGTTGGGTGTTCCGGTCGGTTTTTCTTCCTGATTCCGTAAAAACTCAAACTTCACCCCTTCATTTTTCAGGACGACCGTTTCATTTTCCGCTCCGGCTTCCCAGATGCCGAATGCTGCCCGGGCCGTCAGCCACTTTTCTTTGATAATGGTATCCAACAGCACATTGGCTTCATCAAACAGTTTTTTCGCCTCTTTGCCTTTGACCGGATCGTCGAAAATGGCGGGGTATTTCCCGTTGAGTTTCCAGGCATGGAAAAAGAACGTCCAGTCAATGAACGGCCTGATCTCGTCAAGCGGAAAATCTTTCAGCACTTTCACCCCTTTGAATGCCGGTTCGAAAATCTCTTCATTTTTCCAGTCCGTTGCAAAACGGTTTGCCCTTGCCCGTTCAAAAGGGATATATTTTTTTTCTTCACTGCGTTTGAGGTGTTTTTCCCGTAAGGCGTCGTATTTTGCTTCGATTTCCTCAATAAAGTTCTCTTTTTCGCCGGACAGCAGCCTGGCAGCCACGCCGGTTACTTTGCTGGCATCGCGCACGTGAATGACCGGATGTTCATAATTGGGCTCTATCTTTACGGCAGTGTGGATTTCGGAAGTTGTCGCCCCGCCGATCAGCAAGGGGATGTCCATTCCTTTCCGTTTCATTTCACGGGCTACGTGCACCATTTCGTCCAGCGACGGAGTGATCAGTCCGCTCAATCCGACCAGATCGGCTTTTTCGTTTTCCACGGTTTCCAGGATTTTCTCGGCCGGCACCATCACGCCGAGGTCAACCACCTCGTAGTTGTTGCACGAAAGCACCACGCCCACAATGTTTTTCCCGATGTCGTGCACATCGCCTTTCACGGTTGCCAGCACAATTTTCCCGGCATTGGTTTCGCCTTCCTGCTTTTCAGCTTCAATGTATGGCAGCAGGTAGGAAACGGCCTTTTTCATTACCCTGGCGCTTTTTATTACCTGGGGCAGGAACATTTTCCCGGAGCCGAACAACTCGCCAACGGTATCCATACCCGCCATCAGAGGTTGCTCGATTACGTCGAGGGCGCGGGGAAGTTTTTGGCGGGCTTCCTCCACATCCTCCTCAATGTATTCTGTGATCCCTTTTACCAACGCATGTTTCAGACGTTCCTCAACAGGTTGTTTTCGCCATTCGTTTTCCTTTTCCTTCTTTTTTACGCCGGTGTCTTTGATGGTTTCGGCATAAGCCAGCAACCGTTCGGTGGCATCTTTCCGGCGGTTGAGCACTACATCTTCGACCAGTGTTCTCAAATCTTTGGGTATCTCATCATAGATCTGCAACATGCCGGGGTTGACGATCCCCATGTCCATCCCTGCTTTGATGGCATGATACAGGAATACCGAGTGCATGGCTTCGCGCACCACATTGTTGCCGCGAAATGAGAACGACAGGTTGCTCACCCCGCCGCTTACCCGCACATAAGGCAGGTTTTCTTTGATCCATTGCGTGGCTTTGATGAAATCCACCGCATAATTGTTATGCTCGGGAATGCCCGTGCCGATGGCCAGAATGTTGGGATCGAAAATGATGTCTTCGGGCGGGAAATTTACTTTTTCCGTCAGGATTTTATACGCCCGCTCGCAGATTTGTATCCGTCGTTCATAAGTGGCAGCCTGCCCTTTCTCATCAAAAGCCATCACCACCGCTGCAGCACCGTAATCCCTGATCTTTTCCGCTTTTTCGATGAAATCCTGCTCGCCGTTTTTCAGGCTGATGGAATTGACGATCCCCTTTCCCTGGATGCATTTCAGCCCGGCTTCGATCACTTCCCATTTGGAAGAGTCGATCATGATGGGCAGCCGGGCGATCTCCGGGTCGGAAGCCAGCATGTTGAGGAATTTCACCATTTCTTTTTCGGCGTCGAGCATGCCGTCGTCCAGGTTCACATCCAGTATCTGGGCACCGCCTTCCACCTGTTCGCGGGCCACGCTCAAGGCTTCTTCGTATTTGCCTTCACGAATCAGCCGTGCAAATTTGCGGGATCCGCTCACGTTAGTGCGTTCGCCAATGTTGATGAAGTTCTTTTCCCTGTCTATTTTCAGCGGTTCCAGCCCGCTGATCTCGGTTACATGCGGTTTGGGCGGTATATGCCGGTAATGTCCTTTTTCCGCCAGCTTGACGATTTCCCGGATATGTTCGGGGGTGGTTCCACAGCATCCGCCTACAATGTTGACAAATTGATTGTCAATGAAATCGCGCATGTACATACTCATTTGTTCCGGTGTTTCGTCGTATTCGCCGAACTGGTTGGGCAGCCCGGCGTTTGGATACACACTGACCGGGAAAGGAGCTATTTTCGACAGCTCTTCCAGATGAGGCCGGATTTGTTCTGCGCCCAGCGAGCAGTTCAGCCCCACACTCAACAGGTCAATGTGCGATACGGAAGTGAAAAAAGCCTCCAGTGTCTGTCCCGAAAGGGTGCGGCCGCTGGCGTCGGCAATGGTTCCGGAGACCATCACCGGAATGCGTTCCCCGCGTTCTTTCATCAGCTGGTTGATGGCATAGAGTGCCGCTTTGGCATTCAGCGTGTCGAAGATGGTTTCCACCAGCAGGATATCGGCGCCACCTTCGAGCAACGCTTTGGCCTGCTCGTAATAATTTTCGCGCAGTTCATCAAAGCTCACATTGCGAAAACCGGGATCGTTTACTTCGGGCGACATGGATGCGGTTTTGTTGGTCGGCCCCATGGCGCCGGCAACAAAGCGTGGTTTTTCCGGGTTCATCCTGGTGAACTTGTCAGCTGCTTGGCGGGCATTGCGGGCTGCATTCAGGTTCATTTCGTACACGTATTCTTCCAACCCGTAATCGCTCTGCGAGATGCGGGTGCCGTTGAAAGTGTTTGTTTCGATAATGTCGGCACCGGCTTCAAGGTACTTCTCGTGAATCTCACGGATGAGCCAGGGCTGCGTGATGTTCAGCAGGTCGTTATTGCCTTTGACGAGCTGTTTGATGTTTTTGAACCTTTCCCCGCGGTAGTCCTCCTCTTCCAGTTTATATCGCTGGATCATGGTGCCCATGGCGCCGTCGAGGACGAGGATGCGGTGGAAGAGTTGGGTTTTTATATCGAATTTCATCATATTCTTTTTTAAGTCAAATCCCCCGCCCTGAAGGGCGAGGTAACTGAATTATTTCATTGCTTTAATCAACCTAACTTTAAACGTCAGACTAAAAGTAACTCAATTTATCATTTCCACGCCAGTGGCGCGGTTAGGTATTGGCACCTTTTCCCGTGCAGGAAGGTTGCCAGGGTTTCGCAGAGCCTAATCTCTCCACCCTTCTTTATAAATCAAAAGACAACCCCGCAGGATACGGGGGAGGATTTGAATTATGAGGCAAAAATAGATTATTTTTTATTGATTAGCAGAAAAACGTTGTATTCACTTGATTTTATTTTGAAATGAAAGTATATTTGAAAATTAGTAAATACGATCAACCCATGAGATATTTAATTTTATTTATTGCGCTGTGGGCACTTCAATATTCTGCTATCGGACAAGATTATGTCATTATTAACGACCCTGTTTACGGGGGCCATAAAATCCTGTTTCCGGATACGACAATTACAAGTTTTACCGGTGACGGATGTAATTATTCAACTTCGCATTATTTTTTTGATCTTGACCAGGATTCATCGGCAGATTTAAGGTTTTACTCTCATTGCTTCGAAGGGAGTGAAGGTGGCTCACATTGGTTAGCATTAAAACCTCTGGGTAATTTTCAGGTAATGTCTGATACCAGTTATATAGTTAGCGGCCAATACATAGATGAACACGTACAATTACATGACACGCTTTACCATCGTACAATTCCTTATAAATTTCTGGATGGCGATACTATCACTGCGGATATGTTAACCGATACAAATGTTCTTAAATTATATGTATATACATATAGTTATATTCCTTATTTCATATTTCATATAAAAATTCTTCATTTCCATAACGATACATCATACATAGCATTTAAAAAGACTGACGGTGATAAAACATGGATTTACTATCTGAAAATTTATCTTTCAATAGATGGCTTTAAATTAATGGCAGCATATTCAAATGAACCAGGAGTGGGAATAGAGAAACCATCGAAATACAAAAATTACATATATCCTAATCCGGTATTAAATAAGGCGAACATAAATGGAGACTTCGAACAAATTGAAATTTTTTCTTTACAAGGCGCTTTATTATTGACGAAGGACATATCAGTAAATAAAAAAACGTTGGATTTATCAGGATTAAAACAGGGATTATATTTTGTAAGATTAAAAAGTGCTACCGGAGAAGTTGTTCAAAAGATCATAAAAAACTAATTTTACTCCCCACCATTGGCGCCTTTACAAACGTTCCATCTCTTGTAGAAAAGTTTATGGTTAAATACCTGCAACGGTGCAGAATGACGTTTGGTGATTCAATAAAATACCCGCATGATTAAGTATATGTTCATGCGGGTGGGTTTGAGAAGCAATTTGGGATTTATTTCTCCACCTTGAAATCCATGGTCATGTTCCGGTCGTCGAATTTCGTTTTTACGGTATATATCCCGTTATCCAATCCGGAAACATCCAGAGTAAAACTCAATACCTGAAGCGATGAAGTGGCATCAAACAGGTCTTTTACTTTTTTGCCATTGGCATTGTAAACGGCAGCTTCAACTTTTTTATTCAGCATGCCGGTGATTCTGATAGAGTAGCCGTGGCGGATGCCGGCTGCGGGAAAACGGTAATGCCCGGTTGGGTGATTTTGCTTTTCGTCATTTTGCCTTTTCTGGCTGCTGCCTTTGCATACATTTTGTCAGGATCCCACACAAGGATGAAAGCCGGGTCATCAACCCTGTTGTAGAATCCCATTTTTTTGTTCTCGTCGAAATTGTATTTCGCACGAATGGCCTGAATATCTTTCTTCCACTGTTCTTTTTTGGCCGACATTACTTTAATGTACTCCTCTTTTTCGGCCGGATGGGCGTCCACTATTTTTTCCACCTGGCTGTTGAATGCCTGGAAGTGTGCTTTTTGCGTGTCTTTCCGCTGTGCCGGAGGCACTTTTCCCTTCATGGTCTCGTGCGTGGTTTTCCACTGCTCTTTGATCTGCGCCAACTGTTCTTTTTCCTCACTGGTCAGCACGCTCATAAACTTCTGTTGCTGCTCGAGCAATACCGGTTTTACATTTTCTTCATAATATGCTTTAAATTCCTGGTAAGGATACTGCCCCTGTGCATAATAAGGCTGGGCAAAAACGGCTGTTACGCTCATAAGGAACAACGAGGTCAATAAAATTACAATGTTCTTTTTCATTTTTTCTGTTTTTAAGATTTGCCTGTTAGACAAAGAGGGTTGGTGGTTTATTCCCTGAGGATGAATTTTTTTGAAAGAGTCAACTATCTCCGGTTCAAAACCAAACCGGAAATGGTTGATTAAAGTATATTTGAAGAACAAATTAAAGAGGCATTTTTTAATTTTAATTTTGCAGAAAGAAAGATTTAATTGTTTGGTCTGCGTCTAACTTCCATGTATTTTTGAAGTCAATAATTTAATTGGAGCCAATCAAACGGCACAGGACATTTCCATGGTAAGCCCGAAAGAGGTTATTCTTTCAGAATATTTCATTAAATGAGGACCAACGAGCTTTTACATATTATCCGTCAGGGCGAAAACATCCGGGTTGAATTGAGTAGTTCCTTCCCCTTACCTTCAATTCCATGATATACAATCTTTCAAAATTTAAAGTATCTTTGCACCCCTGAAAAATTGAATGAACTTTAATCAAAAGAATTATGTCAGAAGTAGCTGTAAAACAAAGATTACAATATAAAGTAGCCGATCTTTCGCTGGCCGAATGGGGACGGAAGGAGATCGAAATTGCCGAACAGGAAATGCCGGGACTGATGTCTATCCGTCATAAATATTCGGCTGAAAAACCGCTGAAAGGCGCAAAAATCACTGGTTCGCTGCACATGACCATCCAGACGGCTGTGCTGATTGAAACCTTAACGGAACTCGGCGCCGATGTTCGCTGGGCAAGTTGTAACATTTTCTCCACACAGGACCATGCGGCGGCGGCAGTTGTTGTGGGCAAAAACGGAACCGTTGACAACCCGCAGGGTACACCCGTATTTGCCTGGAAAGGTGAAACGCTGGAAGAATACTGGTGGTGCACCAAACAGGCATTGAGCCATGGCGACGGCAGAGGTCCCGACCTGGTGGTTGACGACGGAGGCGATGCCACTTTATTGCTGCACAAAGGCGTGGCAGCCGAGGACAACCCTTCGTTGTTAGATGTGGAAGCCGGAAGCGAGGAGGAAGCCGAAATCCTGAAACTGCTCAAAAACACCCTTGCAGAAGACCCGCAATACTGGCACAAAGCCGTTGCCAACTGGAAAGGTGTTTCGGAAGAAACCACAACCGGCGTTCACCGTCTTTACCAGATGATGGAAGAAGGCGAGCTGCTGGTTCCGGCCATCAATGTGAACGATTCGGTAACCAAGTCGAAATTTGATAACCTTTACGGCTGCCGCGAATCGCTGGCTGACGGCATCAAACGGGCCACCGATGTGATGCTGGCCGGAAAAGTCGTGGTCGTTGCCGGTTACGGCGATGTGGGCAAAGGATCGGCCAAATCCATGCGTTCTTATGGTGCACGGGTGATCGTTACCGAAATTGACCCCATTTGCGCCCTGCAGGCCTCCATGGAAGGATTCCAGGTGATGACGATGGAAGATGCCGTGAAAGAAGGCAACATCTTCGTTACCGCCACCGGAAACAAAGACATTATCACGGTGGAACACATGGCCAATATGAAACCCGAATCCATTGTTTGTAACATTGGCCATTTCGATAATGAAATCCAGGTAGCCCAGTTGGAAGCCTATCCGGGCATTAAAAAAACAAATATCAAACCGCAGGTTGATAAATACACTTTCCCTGACGGACATTCTATTTACCTGCTGGCCGAAGGTCGCCTGGTGAACCTGGGATGCGCCACAGGCCATCCGTCATTCGTGATGAGCAACTCGTTCACAAACCAGACACTGGCCCAGATGGACCTGTGGAAAAACAGGAATGACTATAAAGTGGATGTGTATCGTCTGCCCAAACACCTTGATGAGGAAGTGGCTCGTCTGCACCTGGAAAAACTGGGTGTGAAGCTGACCAAACTTTCAAAGGAGCAGGCCGATTACATCGGCGTTAAAGTGGAAGGTCCTTATAAACCTGAACATTACAGGTATTAGAAATCTTTTTAGTTATTGATATACAACAATCCGCCATCGTAAAAGGCATTGTATTCGATCAGCGGATACACGCCTTCACCGGAGAATATCGTACCGTCAAGGATGGAATACAAAGTCCCGGTACAAGTGTCTTTAACAAACGGGTAATTGTCACCCACCACCAGTTTGGTCAGGCTATTGCCTTTATCGCACCTGAACGGGTCGTTGGGGGGTTGTCTTTCGTAGGCTTTAAATAAGTTGACATCCTGCCTGTAAACGATGATCCCCCGGCTCGGATAAGGAATATACATACCCGGTACCTCATCAAGATAGAGCCACCCGCCCACCGTGTTCAACTGTATGAAGAGTGAAGAATTGGGATCAATAGTTACGTTGATATTTACATCGGGAATATTTGGATTTGACGGAGTATCTTTTTTGCACGACGATACCGTCAGCAAAACAGCAAATACAACCAGTAAGCCCAAAAAATAAAATTTTCTAATCATAACCTATAATTCTGATGTTAAACGCAATTAAATTGAAAATATTTTGTTTATATTTTTAAATTCGTAAAAACCAACAACCTACATTTGCGCGATCATGAAATCAGGCTTTCACATCATAAAGACCACCTTTATCCTGCTTTTGGTTGCATCGCTGACCATGACAGGCTGTAAAAGCAAAAAGGTTCCGAAAGAGGTCCGAACGGCTGAAAAAGCACAGGCTGCCGAACAAAAAGAGGCGGAGCTTGAATATAAACAAGCCGTGAAACACCATCGGGACATCCAGTCGGAACAGACCAAACAGGACATGAAAGCGTTGAAAAAACAGCAAAAGAAACTGAACAGGATACATAGACGTTCATTGTGGGACCGTTTATTCAGGCCGGGATGTAAAACGGGAAAATAATCGGAGAAGTGTGATGGCATAAGTATTAAAAAGACATTATGTTTTTGTTTCATGTTCCCATTTTAATTGAAGATTTTCCGTCCTTACATAAGTTTTAATTCTTAACGAATTATTATTCTGTATCTGAACAGACGGGTTAACCCGTCTGTTCAGAAATGTTTCCTTGTCTTTATTTCCCCATCCCCTTTTTCAAGAAAAATCTGAGTACATAAAAAACTAAAGAAACTTTATTTACATAAATAGTTTCCATAGTTTATTTTTTTCTATTTTTGCAGTGCGAGAAAGTGAAAGAATCATAAAAGTACCGATCATGAAACCAAATAATATCGTGCTGATCAGTCTCTTGCTGTTGTTTTCAGGATTTGCCCGGGCGCAGGATGTCCGGTATTTTTCCTTGCAGCAGGCCGTTGATTATGCCATGAATAACAATTACCAGGTTTTGATTTCCGAAAAAAATATTGAAGCAGCCAAGGCACGGGTGCTGGAATCCACGGCTATCGGATTGCCCCAGGTTGACGGGAAAGTGACCTATAATGACAACTTTGCGCGACCCACTTTTATTTTCCCTTCGTTCACCGAACCCGGAAAGGAAATAGAAGTACAAATGGGTACGGAATATGATGCCACGCTGGGGGCTACGTTGAACCAACTGATCTTTAGCGGACAGTACATTGTCGGATTGAAAGCCGCCAGGAAGTTTCTTGAAAAAACTACAGCAGACTTTTTTAAAAATAAACTGGCTGTCAGGCAACAGGTTGCCGAATCCTATTACAATATTCTTTCGACGGAAGCAGCGTTGAGTATTGTTGACTCTACTTATTTGCTGACCAAAAACCTGGCCGATGAGACACAACAGATTTATGAAGTGGGGTTTGCCGAAGATGTGGATGTGGATCAAATGGAATTGCTGGCATCCGATCTGGAAGCCAGCCGTGTATTTCTTAGGAATCAGCGCGGGATTGCCTATGCTTTTTTGAAATTTTACCTCGGATTAAGCGATAACGACAGCATTGTCCTGACGGATAACTTGCAAAGCCTGATTGAAAAAAGACAAAATTCGCTGATCCTTTCCAAGAAATTCAACTATTCGCAGAATGCGGATTATGTTTCATTGAATAAACAAAAAGAGCTGACCTTGCTGCAGGTTAGCCTTGCCAAATCCGAGTATATGCCCACACTGGCCGCCCGGCTCAATTACCAGACCCAGGCACAACGGAATTCATGGGACTTCTTCAGTCAGGAAGGCAAATGGTATCAGAGCGCCGCCCTCGGAGTTACCCTTGAAGTACCCATTCTTTCAAGCGGACAACGAAAAGCAAAGGTAAAACAGGCAAAAGTTGCTTTTGAGCAGATACAGCTAAGTGAAAAACAACTGATCACTACGCTGAATCTTCAATACCAGACTGCAAAAAACGAATATCTGAATGCTTTCCTCGTTTATAAAAACAAAGACAGGGCACGTAAAATTGCCGAAAAGATCTATTCGAAAACAAGCGTGAAATTCAAAGAAGGAATGTCTTCAAGTCTGGATATTCTCAATACACAAACTCAATACCTGAATGCTGAAAACGATTATATCAAGGCGTCACTTGCCCTTTTGAAAGCCGGGGAAACCCTTCAGAAATTATTGACCAACGCAATTAATCCCTGAAATCATGAAGGATAAAAAAACAGAAATCATTGAAAAAATCCACGGACTCTACGATAAGTATGGGATCAGAAGTGTAACCATGGATGATGTGGTCCATGAACTGGGCATTTCCAAAAAAACGCTTTATCAGTATTTTGCCGATAAAACGGAACTGGTATCTGCCGTAATGGACAGGGTTTACGAAACAAGAAAACAGGAAATAGACCTGGCAATGAAAGGCAATAAAAACGCCATTGAAGAGATGCTGACCTATTATGCATTGCAGCTCAAAATGATCAAAGACTACAAACCGACCATGATTTACGACCTGAAAAAATATTATCCCGGAATCTATGAAAAGGCTACTTCCCGTAAGCGAAAGAATATTTACGACAGTGTGCTTAATAATTTGAAAAGAGGAAAAAAAGAAGGTCTTTACCGGTCGGAACTGAACGAAGAAATCGTTGCACGGCTGAACCTGATGCGTGTTGAGGCCACCATGTCATCCGGAATTTTTTCGATTGAGGAAATTACATCCGCTGAATTTTTCAGGGAAGTCTTTACTTATCACATGTATGGGATCGTTAATGATAATGGAAGAAAGTTATTGGAAAAGAATATTGATAAACTTTTATAAAATGATGAAATTTAATAAGAAAATCAGCGCCATTCTCATCATTGCGGTGTTGGTGGCTTCTTGCGGAAATAATAAAGAAAAGGATCCGGAAGCGATAAGAAAACAAATTCGCAAATACCGCGATGAAGTTCTGACGCTGAACAACAAAATAGAAAAACTGGAAGCCAGACTGGCTGAAACAGACAGCATTGGCGAAACGGCTAACGCGATCAAAGTTACGGTAGAAGAGGCCCGGATCAGGCCATTTTCCGAATATTTTATTGCCTCCGGCGAAGTGGAAGCCAAAAACGAAACGTACATCAGTCCTGAAGTTGCCGGGCAAATTATTACCATCTATGTGACAGAAGGACAAAAGGTTAAAAAAGGACAACTGTTAGTCAAACTGGATACCCGGGTGATTGAGGAAAACATTGCCGATGTAAAATCTCAACTGGATTATGCCAAAACACTTTATGAAAAACAAAAACGGCTGTGGGATAAAAATATCGGCTCCGAACGGCAGTACCTCGACAGCAAAAACCGGTACGAAAACCTGGAGAACAAACTAAAGGTACTTCAGGCGCAGTACAATATGTCATTTATCAAATCCCCGATTAACGGGATCATAGAAGACATATACCAGAAGAAAGGTGAACTGGGCACTCCGGGTGTCAGGATTATGCACATTGTTGACCTCGACAAACTAAAAGTAACGGCAATGATTTCCGAAGTCTATCTGCCCGTCATTCACCCCGGCGATACGGTTGAGATTACCTTTCCAACCTATCCGGGCCTTGTTTACCGTAAACCGGTCACTTTTATCGGAAATGTAGTGAACAAGCAAAGCAGGACTTTTAAAATACAGGTGGATGTGGAAAATAAGAAAGGCGAACTGAAACCCAACATGCTGGTTAACATTAAGATAAACAGCTACAATTCAAACACGAACATTGTCGTTCCTTCGCTGGTAATCAGGGAAGACCTCAAAGGTTCTTACCTCTATGTGGCCGAAAAGGACAACAACAAGTGGATAGCCAAAAAGAAGTACGTTAAGGTAGGGCGTTCATACCGCACCAGCAGCGAAGTAATTTCGGGATTGAATGTCGGGGACAAGATCATCATGGACGGATACAGTAATGTATCGGACGGAACCCTGATAGATATTGAGAAATAAAACGACTGCCTGAACGAAACCGGCTTTTTCAAAAAACATTGAAAGATCATGGAAAACAATAACAATAAAAAAGTGATCAGAACCTTTTGGCTTTCCAACTGGGCCTTAAAAAATAAAACCACGGTCTATCTGATGGTGGCGGTGATTCTTATATTCGGGCTATACTCCTACGTTACCCGTCCGAAAGAATTGTTTCCGGAGATCAACATTCCCACGGTGATGGTACAAACATTTTATCCCGGCAACCCGCCCATTGATATTGAGAACCTCATCACCCGTCCCATCGAAAAAGAGGTGGAATCCATCAAGGGAATAAAAAAGATGACCTCTTTATCAAGCCAGGATGCTTCCAGCATATTTGTGGAATTTCAGCCCGATGTTGACATTAAAAAAGCATTGCAGGATGTAAAAGATGCCGTGGACAAAGCCAAGAGCGACCTGCCCGATGATCTGCAGGAAGACCCTTCGGTTTCGGATATTGACATATCGGAATTTCCGGTGGTTAACATAAACCTCAGCGGAGATTTTAACATTAATGAACTGAAAGATTATGCCGAGGAATTAAAGGATGAACTGGAAACAATCTATGAAGTTTCCAAAGTCAACATCACCGGTATTACCGACCGTGAGGTGAAGATCAACCTTGACCCGTTCAAAATGAACGCACTTAAAGTAAGTTATAGCGATGTTGAAAATGCCGTAACACGTGAAAATATTTCCATGTCGGGAGGTGAGATAAAAATGGGTAAAATCCTCCGCACAATTCGGATTGTCGGCGAATTTAAAAACCCGAAAGAGATTGAGAATATCATTGTGAAAAGTGAAAAAGGCAATATTGTTTACCTGCGGGATGTGGGTTGGGTTGACTACGGTTTTGCCGATCGCGACAGTTATTCACGCCTGAATAATCAGCCGGTGGTCACATTGCAGGTTGTGAAAAAAAGCGGCGAAAACCTGCTTTCAACCATTGACCAGGTCAATAAAATCCTGAAAATAGCAAAAAGAAACAACAGTTTGCCCGAAAAGCTTGTGGTTACCATCACCAACGACCAGTCCAAAACAGTCAAACTGCAGTTAAATAACCTGGAAAACAGCATCATCATGGGTATGATCTTTGTGGTCATTATCCTGTTCCTTTTCCTCGGCACACGCAATTCCCTGATTGTGGGGCTGGCCATTCCCATGTCCATGTTCCTTTCGTTTCTTATCATGGGCCTGATGGATTACAAGATCAATATGATCGTCCTGTTCGGATTGATTCTGGCTCTCGGCATGCTTGTGGATAATGCGATTGTGGTTACCGAAAATATGTTCAGGTATGTCCAGCGGGGATATACCAAGTTTGAAGCTGCCCGGCAGGCGACGGGTGAAGTGGCAGTACCTATCATTTCATCTACGGCCACTACACTGGCTGCTTTTGTCCCGTTGTTGTTTTGGGACACTATCGTGGGTAAATTCATGAGTTATCTGCCTGTAACCCTGATCATAGTACTCTCTTCCTCACTGTTCGTGGCTTTGGTGATCGTTCCTGTCGTATTTAACGACTTTTATAAAAAAGGAGCCAACGTGGTTTTGCCCAAACCCCGGAAATATTTTCGGATAATCATCATTCTAATGCTTGTGGCGATGGTTTTTTATTTGTTGAAGGTAAACTGGATGGGAACCCTGCTGCTTGCTTTTGTCATTATCGGGTTGCTTGACCTGCTTTTTCTTTCCCGGCTTGCCTTGTGGTTTCAGCGTGTCGGCCTGGTCTGGCTTGAAAACACTTACCTGAAATTCATCCGTTTCGCCCTGAACGGAAAAACTCCGTACCTGTTGATCCTCGGAACTTTTTTACTGATGATCGTCACCATGATATTTTATTTTTCGTCAAATCCGAAAATCGTATTCTTTCCCGACCCAGATCCGAAACTCATTAACATCCTGATAGAAATGCCGATCAATACGGATATTGATGTTACCGATTCTACCGTAAAAAAGATAGAAAAAAAGGTTTTTGCTATTCTGGAACCCGACATGGACATTGTTAACTCCGTCCTGACTACAGTGGGCAAAGGGGCTGTGGGTGAAAATGAAGGGTTTTCGGGAAGACAAGGCGGTTCCAATAAAGGGTTGATTACCATCAATTTTGTGGAATATGAAGACAGAAAAGGGAAAAATACACGAAAAATACAGCATGAACTGGAAAGCAATCTTGTGGGGCAGTATCCCGGGGTCATCATTTCAGTTGAAAAAAAGAAACACGGCCCCCCAACCGGGAAACCCATCAACCTGGAAATTCATGGTAAAGATTTCAAAACATTGCTGTTTTTATCCGATACCATCCGCTCGGTGATCAATGCAGCCGGCGTTCCGGGCATTGAAGCCCTGAAAATAGATCTGGATGTCGGGAAACCGGAACTACTGGTTAACATAAACCGTGAAAAAGCAAGGCGCTATGGTCTGTCAACGGCACAGATCGGTGACGTGATCCGTACCGCACTGTTCGGAAAAGAAATTTCCGATTTTAAACAGGGGGAAGACGAATACAAAATACGGATGAAGCTGGATGACAAGTTCAGGTATAATCTTGAAGATCTGATCAACCAGCGCATAACATTCAGAAGCCAGTCAACGGGCAAAATTATCCAGGTACCCATTTCGGCAGTTGCCGACTTTACGTACAGCTCCACATACGGCGCCATCAACCGGATTGACCGCGACAGGGTGATTACCATTTATTCCAACGTGCTGGAAGGATACAATGCCAACAACATCAATATCGAAATGAAAAAGATCATGGAAAATTTCAGGCTTCCTCCCGGAGTGACCTATAAATTTACCGGAGAGCAGGAAGACCAGCAGGAATCCATGGCTTTTCTCGAAAAAGCGTTAATGATCGCCGTGGCTTTGATCGCACTGATCCTCGTTACGCAGTTCAACTCGTTCGTAAAACCGGCCATGATCATATTTACCGTTTTGCTCAGCACCATCGGTGTGTTTGGCGGGCTGGCTACCTTCAAGATGGATTTCATTGTTGTCATGACCGGTATCGGCATCGTCTCGCTCGCAGGAGTAGTTGTCAACAACGGTATTGTGCTGATTGATTATATCGGCTTACTGAAATTACGAAAACGGAAAGAGCTTGGTTTGTCCGAAAGGGCTCCGCTCCCCAAAGAAGATGCAAAAAATTGCATTATCGAAGGGGGAAAAACCCGTTTGCGCCCGGTGTTGCTAACAGCCATCACTACTATTTTGGGTTTGGTTCCGCTGGCTATCGGGCTGAATATTGACTTTGTTTCATTCCTGAACACATTTGATCCGAAGATCTATTTCGGTGGTGACAATGTGGCATTCTGGGGGCCGTTAAGCTGGACGGTTATCTTCGGATTGAGCTTCGCCACTTTCCTCACACTGATTATTGTGCCTTCGATGTATCATGTGCTGGTGGAGGCGAAATACAAATTGGATAAACTTTTTTCCAAAAAGGGACAATCACCTGAAGTTTAACAAAGAGGTGCTCAAGGAAAAAATGAACGGTTTATTGTTTTTTCAACTGTTTCCTGACATCATAAAGGTAGTGGGAAAGATCGCCGAATTTTTCAACAGGGATATTGATAAACAAACCTTCGGCAGTTGAAAAAATGACATCCCCGGCATAAATTTTGCCTTTTGTGGTCACCTTTCTCCCGTCAACAGATTCCACCCATGCCTCTACGGTAACCACCGAATTGACCGGCAGCATTTCGATGTACTCGACGATAATCTTTGCGGCGACCACAGTATATCCTGCAATCCAGGAAGAAAACCCCATGGCTTCGTCAAGCACCGCCGCCATGCTTCCGCCGTGGGCATGTCCGGGCGGGCCCTGGGTGGCTTTGCCAAAAAACACTTTTCCGAAAAAGCGATGATCGCTTTCCCTGAAAAAATACTTTACCTTCAACCGGTCTTCGGACTGGTCGCCAATTACAAAAAACTTTTCTTTCCGGTAGATTTCCGGATAATCAATTTCTATCCAGCCGGTTTCTCCTTTTAATTCGGGTTTGTTTGATTTCTTCTTGTCCATAATGATTGCCTGAAAAAAGATGAGCAAAAGTATTAAGATAATTGCTCAAAAGTAATCATCGTTTTCGGTTATGGGTTAACTTAGCAAAATGTTTACGGGTAAGGTTTCCATTTGATTGCCGTCAGATTGAATGTAAAATGAAAAAACGAACGAAAAAACTGAATCTTGACATTGATCCTTCCATCGCCGGGGTCAGTCGCCGGACAGTGGAAAAGATCATGAATGCATGGTATGAATCAGGCAATGCGCCGCCCAAGCTGGATCCGGATCTCCCTGAGAAAGACAGGGAATTGCTCATACGGCAAATGTCGGACTGTCTGGATGAAGCTGTGGGCGATATTTCGCGACTTGCCCGTGTCGTACATCTGGGCATGATCTACATTAACCTGACCGAAGAAGGAAAAAAGAATTTCCTGGTCACCCTGGCCACCCGGTTTGATGTAGATAATGTCCTGCTGGAAGAGAAAATAAAAAATATGCGCCTGGCAGACAACGACGAAGACCGCATCAGGGCGGAATTAGAATTTCGGGAAGTCCTCATACCGCCCCGTGTGAAATTGTTGCGGCAACTGATCACCCTGCCGGACGGATTTATCTTTCTGAAAGACATGCGCAAGGATTTGCTGCCGCTGATCAGTACCTATCCGCGACTGAAAAAGCTGGACGACGATATTAAAAATTTGCTGGCCACGTATTTTGACATCAACTTGCTGGATTTACAGGAGATAGACTGGAACACACCGGCGGCTACGCTCGAAAAGCTCATGCAATATGAAGCCGTTCATGAAATATCTTCCTGGGACGATCTGAAACACCGCCTGCATACCGACCGCCGGGTTTTTGCTTTTTTTCACTACCGCATGCCCAACGACCCGCTGATTTTTGTGGAAGTAGCCCTGGTGAACGGCATGCCTGACAATATTCAAAAACTAATTGATGTGAATACCGAACCGGTTGATCCTGCCACTGCGGATACAGCCATCTTCTATTCCATTTCCAACACCCAGATGGGGCTGACCGGCATCAGTTTCGGGAATTTCCTGATCAAACAGGTTGTAAAGAAACTATCCTCCGAACTGCCTAACCTCAAATCATTTGCTACTCTGTCACCCATCCCCCGTTTTATGAGTTGGCTGATGCCTTACCTTCGGGAAGGGGGCGATCCGCTGTTGTCCCGCTCCGAAATCAACAGGATATTGGAATACGTCCATACTGAAAACCCAGGCCTGGGTCTGGAAGAATTGCTGGAAGACGGTCACTGGCATGAAGAAAAGGAGCTTGCCGAGATGCTTAAACGACCTCTCATGCGGCTTTGTGCCCATTACCTGATCAATATCAAACGCGATTTAAAAGCGTATGATCCGGTAGCTCATTTTCATTTGTCAAACGGTGCCCGCATCTTGAACATGCACTGGATGGCTGACACCACGGAAAAGGGGATAGCACAGTCGGCAGGTATCATGCTGAATTATGATTATGAACTCAAAAAGATTGTCCGGAACCATGAAAGGTATCTGACCGATCACAAAATCAACGTCTCCAAAAGAGTAAGGGGCTGGTTGAAATAGGAAATTGTTTGAGAACCGGCAAAATCCGGTAAAAATATTGCAGATTATTTTGCTAACGGTTTGGCAACCTTAATTTTGTTTTCCAACGCTTTTCTTGCTGCAATCCTTCCCGCTTCAACCAGTTCGGTAGCTTTATGAAATTCAAATGTGCCGCACACCTGTCTTGAAATTTCAATAAGCAGGTCCGGGGGATTTAATTCAAGGTTTAATTTAGCAATTTGCGATAACATCAAGGCTGTGGTTTCGGTCATCAGCTCGAAATAACCCATGCTGTCTTTTTTGTTGGATGGGAAAAGATGTGATAATTTTTCCTGTACCGCTTTCAGTTTTCCATTGGTCAGATTGCTAAGGTGGCTGTTCTTTTTTTCTTCCTGCCGGTTTTCCGGAAGGGGTATCTGTGCCGTGACATTCACGGCCACAAGCATATCACCGGGAGTTCGTTTGACCCGGTTCACCGGCACCGGGTTCAGTATCCCCCCGTCAACCAGCAAAATTCCGTCAACATAAGAAGGTGTTACGACCATCGGGATGGAGATGGAAGCTCGTATTGCACGGTACAAACTTCCGGTAGTAAAGCAAATTTCTTTTTTGTTCCGGATATCAGTTGCTATGGCTGTAAAAGGAACGGGCAGGTCTTCAATGTTCCGGTCGGGAATGAATTTTCTGATCTCGTTCAGCACCCGGTCGGCTTTGATAATGCCGCTGCCGCTCAATGTGAAATCAATCAGGTTGAATACATCCAGTTTATCCAACTGACAGATCCATTTTTCATACTCATCCAATTTTCCCGAAGCATAAATCCCACCAATTACAGCGCCCATCGAAGCGCCCGCAACAGAGGTGATTTGATATCCCTGGCTGACAAGTTCATGGATGACTCCAATATGCGCGACGCCCCGGGCCCCGCCACTGCCCAATACCAAAGCAATATTTTTATTCATATCTCCTCGGATTTTATTAATCCGGACCTGAAAGAGAACCGGCTATTGACGGATTCTTTCGTCAATAATTATGCCGAAAGTAAAAAAGGGCACCGGAAAAATCCAATGCCCTTTACTTAAGTTATGAAAAACAAAACTATTCTTCTTCTTTCAGCGATTCTTCGTACTCTTTGAGGAGTTTCTCCTGAACATCGGCCGGAACCTGCTGGTAAGCGTCAAACTTTAGCGCAAATCTGCCCCTGCCCGAGGTGATCGAACTCAGCGAAGTGGCATACCTCTGAATTTCTGCCAATGGCACTTTGGCCCGGATGACCTGGTTTTTGCCTTCCGAATCCATGCCCATGATGATGGCACGGCGTCCCTGAAGGTCTGTCATCACCGATCCCATCATGTCTTCAGGCATCCAGACCGTCAGGTCATATACGGGTTCCATGATTTTCGGGCCTGCATTTTTAAAAGCGATGCTGAAAGCATTCCGTCCGGCCAGTTTAAAAGAAATCTCATTGGAGTCAAC
>JAADID010000244.1 GCA_013151505.1 Chlorobiota bacterium
TATAAACTGGGGAAATACAGGGAAGCAAAAGTGCTGTTTCAGAAAGCATTACTCATACGCCCCAGTGATAAATCGGCTACTGAAGGGATGGGGCTGATAAAGTAAATGTGAGTTTGGAGTTCAGAGTTTGGAGTGGTGGAGTCGTAGATTACCGGATCATTTTAAGTCCCCAAATCTCATGTCTTAAAAATTTTCACAAAAAAACCATCAAAAACCTGCGAAAATCTGAGTCAGGTAATGATGACTGCCGGAGGCAGGATATCTTATTGCCAAGCGACGTAAGTCCCTGGAATAAAATATAAAAGTGAAAATAGCTCCATCGGAGCGACATGTTTGTCAAACCATAACCGGATGTCGGTAATTACTCCGTTCCGCAAATCACTTCCATCACATCCTCGATGTCTCCGGGCGTACTGCTGATCTTCATAAAGGTAAGGTGCCCATCGAAAGCTCCGGCCAGTAAATGGCGATACGGTATTTGCCGTGCAGCATGGTGGCTTCCTTACCCTGTAGGATGATCTCATAAGGCAGGTTGGCAATATGGCTTTCGCCGACAACAGGCAGGAACGCCGGTTCTCCTTCTTCTTTATCCCACAACCCCACACCGAAAACGGCAATTTCTTTTCCGGGAAATATCTGCTCAAAAACCTTGATGGTGTTCCCCTTTCCTGCATTTAGATTTTCGCGGATGGTTTCCAGTCCCCGTTCGAATGAATCAAACTCATTCAATTCCACCGGGTCGTCAAAATAGGGCATCATCATCATGTAATGATAGTGCGGCAGGTTCTTGGCTTTTTCGCTACCGCCAAAAGGAGTCAGCTTCCCCATAGGTCTGAAAATGTCTTTAATCCTTTCCGACATGTCTTTTAGCTGTTGTTCCTGCCCGTTCAGTTGTTCACCCCAGTAGGCCAGGAATACATATTCCGGATTCAAAATGCTGACGGTAACCGTATCACCATGACGCATCAGTCCTGCCCGCATCACGCTGGCCAGGGCACCCCGGTCTTCGAATTGCAGGCTGAGGTTTTTCAAATCGCTGTTGGTAAAGCAAATTACCCCGAGGTCATCTCTTTTGGCCGGGTTGTATTCGCCGATCACCATTTTCCGTAATGGCTTCGATAACCTGTGTACCGGCATCTTTCATGCTCCCTTTGATTTCAGTGACCTTGAAATAAGGTGAAAGCTCTTCATCCTGCGCAGCAAGGCTGTTGATAAAAAACAGGGAAATGATTCCCATAATCCAGATTGACTTTTTCATATTGATTAATTTAAATGTTTAGATGTGTGCAAATTTAAAAATCCTGTTAAATAAATAACAATGCTGTTTTAATTCAGAAAGTTTTTAAATTACATTTTACTTAAATTTGAAGCAGGAAAACCAAAGATTAGAAACAGCAATTTTTGTATCAATCGTAATATAAAGAAAATGAAAAAGTTATTAATCGCGCTTTTGATCCTTTCAAACACACTTTTTGCCACTGAAACGGAAAAAGAAATTTCTTCAAAAATTACAAAGGCAACGGTTTTTCTGAACGGAGCGCAGGTTACCCGTGAGAGCAATTTGTCTTTGTCAAAAGGAAAGACCATCTTAAAGTTCAAAGAACTGTCGCCCTATATTGATAAAAACAGCATCAAAGTAAAAGGCGCCGGAAGTTTTACGATTTTGTCTGTAAACCACAGTATCAATTATTTGCAAAACACGACACAAAGCGCCAAAGCTTCTGAACTGACTGGCAAGATCGAACAGATTTCCAAAGAGATCGAATACAAAAAAACCGAAATGTCTGTCTTAAAAGACAGAAAGGATTTTCTGTTCACAAACAAAAAAATTATTACCAACGAAAAATCAATGTCACCGGCAGATTTCAAATTGTTCAAAGAAATTTTTTACACCGACATGGAAACACTTGAAATTTCCATTTTGAAGAAACAACGGGAGATTAATAAGTTAAATAAAAAGATCACGTCTTTAAAAAAACAGATCAAAGAACTTGATGCAAAAAAAGACCTGCCGACTTCCGAAATAACGGTTATTGTTTCTTCAAAGAGCGAAACCAAAGGTAAGATCATGCTGAGTTATTATGTCGGTAATGCCGGCTGGTATCCTTCTTATGACCTCCGGGTTGATGACATCAACTCGCCCGTTAAATTGTTTTACAAAGCCAACGTTCATCAAAACACAGGAATAGACTGGAAAAATGTTCAGCTAACTTTTTCCAATGCCACACCGTCCGAATCGGCCAATATCCCCACATTGTATCCGTATTATCTTGATTTCAAAACTTATATACAACAGGATATTGATGTTGGCTATCAGTATGCGCCCGCTGTCAGGGAGGTGAGCGGTATTGTCAGGGACAGCGAAAGCGGAGAGCCCGTCCCTTATGCAACTGTGGTTGTAAAAGGCACAACAATTGGTACGACTACGGATAAAGACGGTAAGTTCTCCTTGTCGCTTCCACCAGAGGCCAAAACACTGCAAATTTATTTTGTCGGATATAAAACAGCAGAGGTTCCGATAACAAACAATTACATGAGTATTTCGTTAACTCTGAGTGCTGAAACGCTGCAAGAAGTAATGATAATCAATGATTACAAAGTACCACGCAAGCCGCTAATATCCAGGAAGAAAAAAGAAGTAGGGGAAGACATAACCATTCCCGTTGAAGTGAATGTTTACGAGCACAAAACCAGTTTTGAATTCAGCATCGCGACACCCTACACGCTGAACTCAAATGCCAGCGATCTGACCATTGAAATGAAGAAGATTGATCTGAATTCCTCATACGTTTACAAATCCATTCCCAAGATCACCCCGCAGGCATTTCTGATTGCCAATGTGGTTGACTGGGAACAATACAGCTTGCTGGACGGTGAAGTGAATCTGTACTATGAAAACACGTTTGTCGGTAAGTCGGTGCTGGATTTGAAACAGCTGAGCGACACCCTCGAAATATCCCTGGGTCCCGATAAAAATATTTCCGTTAAAAGGACGAAAGAAAAAGAACATAAGAGCAAACAGTTTATCGGCGGAAACGTCATCGAAAGCCGGACATGGAAAACCACGATCAGAAATAACAAATCGGAAACCATCAGGTTAATTCTGCTTGACCAGGTTCCCGTATCCAACAATCAGGAAATTACAGTGGACGTGAAAAACCTTTCGGACGGGAAACTGAATCCCGAAACCGGTGAAGTCACCTGGGAGATCAAGCTCGCTCCGAAAGCAACGGCGGAAAAAACCATCTCCTATTCGGTGAAGTACCCGAAGAAAAAAGAGCTTTTGATTGAATAAATTACATTCGATTATTGTTTAATGGCTAAAACCGGATTGTATCTGATTTTTATGAATCCCTGCCATAAATGGCAGGGTAAAATCTCTCCCGGCAGGGAACTTTGCCCCACGCTTTAGCGTGGGGTTACAAAGTGAAGTGACACACCGGCTTTAGCCACTAATATAGTATTGTTATTTTTTAAGGACTTCAAACTTTATTTGGCAACCAATGATTCACAATACCCCTTTTAACCTCGCCTTTACCTTTTCAAGAATTTTTTCCACCTCTTCGACCGGTATCCCGTGGATTTCGGCGATCTGAACTGTTGTGAATTTAGCAAACGCGTAATGTTCGACAAGCGACCGGCTTAACTCGGGCAGGTCATTGTACGCTTTGCCAACAAGATGGCTTTCCGCTTCAGATAATTTCTTGTCACCTGCAAGATCAAATCCTTCCGCCAGATCATCAATTTGCTGCTCTTCAAGTATCAGAATATTTTCTTTGTATTCATCCTGATGATAGGAAATGTCGTCCAGGTCCTCAACCAACACAATTTCTCCTTCGGCATCGGCCGTATATTTTTCTTCGAGTTCTCTAATTTCTTCAGCCAGCAATGTCTCCACAGAAACTCTTTTACCGGTATGTTTTTCTTTCAAATTGAGCAGTATTTCTCTCGCAATGGCGTACATTTTGATTTTCAGTTTGTCGGGATCAATCAGCCCTTCCTGAAATTCATCAAACACTTTCAGGTAAACGTCGTCCACGATATCCTGGGCAAAATACATGTTACGCGGTATCTCTTCCCGTGCTTCCATCTGACGAAGCTTATGACGGACCAGTTTCCGCAGATGCGGTAAAAAGTCCGTTAAAATCCTGTTGAAGCTTTTTTTGTCTCCGGTTTCTTTATAGGTTTTCAGTTTTGTCAAATCAACGGATACTGTCATAATTTCACCCTCCTTTCCTAAATTTGTTTTGATTTTCCCTTCTCAAATAAAATACCAAAACGTACCGGAATGAAGAAACCGCAATGGTCGCAATGTCTGTGCAAAGTACGCAATGTGCTGTTTTACTTTTAGATAAGCTTGCACCCTTTGCGAAAAATCTTTGTGTTCTTTACGTTAATCACTTTTTTCGACAGCCAAACTGTACGGACATTTTCGACGGAAAAAACATTATTCAGCAGAGTTATTGATTTTATCCGATACTTCTGTATTTTTGGATGACAAATTAACCCTGATCAGGGAACATGAAAGGGATGAAGAAAATAAGTTTTGTCATCGTTATCTTGTTGTTTCTTTTCACAAACGGAGGATATTATCTCTATTTCAGAACAATGCAATATCAGGCCCGGCAGGAGATCAGGCAAAAAATAGAGAACGGCGTAAACGAAAAAGATCTGACCCTGATCACTATTCCTTTAAACAATAAGAAAGATATTTCGTGGATCAAGCCGGGAAAAGAACTCCTTTACAAAGGAGCGATGTATGATGTGGTCAGGATAAAAACCGACGGGCAAAACCAATATTACTATTGCATCAACGACATAAAGGAAAAGCAACTGGTCACACGTTATATGAAACAGCGAAAACAACGGGAAAAAACTGCCAGGCGATTAAAACAAAATCAAAGCAATAAATATATCCCGGGAAATTATTCAATCCGGGCAAATTTCAGTGATAGCGATTTTTCTTTTCCCGTATATCACTTCTACTATAAATCAAATTTCACCGACGTTTCCTCTCCTCCTCCCAAACGCTCCTTTTTTATTTCATAGCAGATTTGGCAGATGCCATTTTCAGCCGGTTTATCTTATCGGTTGTGGATGACATTATTCTGCTTTTATAACCTGTGCTGATTGCTCTTCAGTACGCAAAATCAACAATTTAACATTTATGAATAAAAAAGGAAAGCATGAAAAAATATATTTTACTGACCGGTTTGCTGGTCATCATTCATTATACTTACGGACAAAGTATCAATGATACCGTAAAACTGGACGAAGTCATTGTTTCGTCCAACAAAATACCCATTGAGCTAAAAAAGAACCCGGGGACAATCTCTTATGTAACACCCCAGACTCTGGCCATTTTACCCAAGACGATAGGCACTGATGAAGCTTTGCGACTGGTTCCCGGAGTACGGGTTGACAACCAGCATGATGGTGAGAGAATCCATCTTTCTATTCGCGGGCAAGGCATCCTGACCGAGCGTGGCATCCGGGGGATCGGTATTTTTCTCGATGGTATTCCTGAAAATGATCCTTCGGGCTTTGCACCGGATATGTATGATGTGGACTGGGCTTCTGTGAGAAAAGTGGAAGTTTCGCGGGGCCCGGCAACAGGACTTTACGGGAGCAGCGGCGCTGGCGGAGTGATCAGTATCTATACAAAAAACGGAGGCGCTAAACCTATCGGTGGCGAAGTCAGCCAGATTGCGGGCACCAACTGTTTTACAAAAACGTTTATTCAATTGGGCGGTTCGAAAGATCATGTTAATTATCGCCTGGCTTATTCCCGGACTGATGGTGACGGATATCGTATCCATCAGGCATTCTGGAGTAATAAATTTTACGAAAAGCTGAACTTTTATCCGACAAAAAATCTTTACATCACGCAGATAGCGGCACATACCGATTATTTCCAGCAAAACCCCGAAGGGCTGAACCTGCAACAGGTAGCCGAAAATCCCCGGCAGGCCAACCCCGATGCCGTACCTTATAATGAGTACCAGAAAACCAACAGGAATAAATTCGGACTGCATGCCAAATATTTTCTGAACAAGCATCACGATTTCGATGTGATGGGTTATTTATATTCCTGGCGATATAAAGAAACCAGCAATAAATGTGCGGAATACAGGGATATTACCAATCCGGGGTTCATGTTCCAGTATAACCTTCATTTTGAAACCGGCAGCGTCAGACATTCAATTGGTGCCGGCACAGATCTGAAATGGCAGACCATTGACATGTATAAGTTGCAAAGCGCCCCCGATACATCGCGGGAGGATAACAAAAAAGATGAAACCAACATCGAAACGGACAGCTTGCTGGCCAATCAGATCATCAACCAGCAAAGCATGGGGCTTTATGTGATTTACAATCTGGAGTTCGGAAAATTCACGTTGATCGGAAATATCCGTTACGATGCCATCGAAAACAAACTAACGGATAAAATGATGAGGGGCGACACTGCCGTTACTTCAAAGAATTTCTACAATACCTCATCGAGGATAGGGATAAGTTATAATTTTTTTGATGAACTGACCGTTTTTGTTAACTGGAGTCAGGGGTTTCTTCCTCCCTCCACCGAAGAGCTGGCGAGCAATCCTGTGGGATATTCTGGGTTTAACACTCATCTTGTTCCGGCAACGGCAAACAGCATCGAGGTTGGGGCCCGCGGATTTTTCGGTGAAAAACTATATTACGGGATCACAGGCTTCGACATGAAAACCAAAAACGATTTTTTCCGGTTCAAACAAAGCGGAAGGGGAAACCAGGAGGTCTTTTACGGCAATGCGGGAAACAGTACCCGGCTGGGTATTGAAACATATATTTCATATCATATTATTGAACAATTGAACTTACGGGCTTCTTATACCTACTCGGATTTCAAATACATCTCCGCCTCAATTGACCCGATCTATACCGATACGGCCTATGTCCAGACCAAACCGCCTGAACAGGGTCAGTATCTGCCCAATTCACCGAAACATCAGTTATATGCCGAGATTGTCTATACAATCAATAAAAATTTTCAGGTGAGTTTTGCCACACAATATCAGTCGGAATGGGCAATTTACACTGATCCCGATGCTTATTACGACAAGCTGGACCCGGCTGTTTACCAGAACTGGCAGAAGGGGTTTACGCTGTTTCATGCCCGTGCCAGCTATCACTGGAAAATCCGGAGGCTGAACGGAGAGTGTAGCATTTTTGTCCGCAATCTGACCGACACGCAATACATTGCCTTCACCGAACCCGATCCCGACGGCAATTCATACCACCCCGGGCCGGGAAGGGAGATTTTCGGCAGTGTGAAGATCAGGTTTGATTGAGCGGAAAAGAAAATTGACGTTGAAGATGATTAGGAATTTGCACGAAAAGATGAATATCCCTTACGAGTCATTGATCAAAGAATATTGAATTCAATTGAAGATGGATTAAATAACATGCCGTTCCGACGGAACTTATCTCTCTTGTTTCTTTTTCCCAGGGTCTTACGACACCTGGCCATAAGATATCCTGCCTCTGGCAGTTTGGCTGGACCGGCGACTAAAGTCGCCAGTACCGACTATTTCCAATATATTTTTACTAAAGTAACGTGAGTTCGGTATCAAAACGAGGTTGTTTTGATTTAAATTTCAACACAAAGTCGAGTACTTCTTATTAATGTAAATCAAACATTTGAGTTAATTAGTCGAAAAATCAACAAATAAATATCTTTCTAATTACCCACCCCCGCCTGCCAAAGTGGCTACAGCGGGCAGGCTTTAATCCCCTCCGCCGCCTGCCAGAGTGGCTACGGCGGCCAGGCGAGAGGGGAATATCGGAATTTATTTGCTGATTTTTCTTTATTCCAAGTGGAAAAAAAATTCAAAAATGATTACCTCTTATCCTCCCCTCCGTTGGAGGGGTGTAGGGGTGGGTTATTAAAAAATCCAATCATTTTTGAATTTTTCTTTTGTCAAAGCATTTAAATTGAATAAGATACATCCCGAACTCACGTTAAATAATAATGACAAATCTGGGTTAAATTCACCATGGATAGTCTGGGACTCCCACGCTTTGCCGAGGCCCCGGCATCACTCGGAGCTAAACGTTACCCGGATTTGTTGTGTTCCAGTCGGATGCCGACCTGACTTCCCACATCTCACATCAAACATTTTCCAAAGGAATGCGTTCGGTAAAAAAACCTCACATCTCAAATCAAAAATCCTCATCCCTCTCTCACAATCAACACCGGAATATTCACCCGGTGCCGCACCTTCTCGATGGTGGTCCCGAACAGCAGGTCTTTGAACCACCCGTGTCCGTGCGAGCCCATAACCAGCAGGTCGGCATTGAATTCCGTAACGTATTCGGGAATCAATAGTTTTGGGTTCCCATAGCCCACCCGTGTTTGGATATTGTAACCTTTCACGACAAATTTTTCAGTAAACTGTTCAATCCGCTGTTCATCGCTTACCGATTCCATATCATCTGTTTCATCGCCATAAACCAGGGCTGTGGCGCTTTCCACGATGTGAATGAACAAATATTCGGAATCCGGTGACCCGAATGCGAGGGCATGCCGTATAACACCTGCATCGGCTGTAGAAAAGTCGAGTGCAACAACCACCCGCTTATAGGAAAGTTTTTCTATCTTTTCGCCAATGGCTGTAGCCGGATGAATGATTCCGACCGATTTGAGCTTTGCCTGCTGGATAAGGGGCGTAAATACAATATATACCAGTAAAACGCCAATACCGGTCATCAACGGAATCACAGTCAGGTAAACCAAAGCGGGATATTGGGCAACCTGCAGCCAGTCAGAAAGCTCTTTAACAACCAGTTCTGCATTCAGTGTAACTATGACCAAAGCAATCAGCCACGAAAGTATCTTAACGAAAGTGTTGATGGCAAACTTACCCATGGCATTTTTATCACTCACAAAATGGATAAGCGGTATGACGGCAAAACCCAGTTGCATACTTAACACTACCTGACTTAATACCAGTAGTTTACCTGTGTACTCCTCTCCGAGAATGAGTAGTGTAATGATGGCAGGAACGATGGCAAGCGAACGGGTGATCATTCGTCTGGCCCAGGGTTGTATCCTGAAATTGATAAACCCTTCCATGATGATCTGCCCCGCCAGCGTACCCGTCAGAGTTGAACTTTGCCCGGCGGCAATCAGAGCCACGGCAAACAATATGGCTGCCCATTTGGTTCCAAGCATCGGCGCCAGAAACTTATAGGCATCCTGAATCTCGGAAACATGGAACATCCCTGATTTGTAAAAAGTTGCCGCTGCGAGAATCATTATGGCCGCATTGACAAAAAAGGCCGTATTCAGGGCAAACATGGAATCCAGAAAGTTAAACCGGAAGGCTTCACCGATGTTGATGCGTGTTCGTTTAAATTTCCTCGTCTGCACCAGTGATGAATGAAGATACAGGTTGTGCGGCATGACGGTGGCGCCGATGATCCCAATGGCAATGAATAACGCCGTGTCGTTGGGAATGGAAGGAATAAATCCTTTCGCCAGTTCACCCATGTCGGGCTTGGCAAAAATCATTTCCAGAAAAAAAGCGGCGCCGATAACCCCCACCAATGCCAAAATAAAGGCTTCCATCCTCCGCATACCTTTGTTCATGAGGAAAAGTAAGAGAAATGTGTCGAGGAAAGTAAGCAAAACGCCAAGAATCAGCGGGATATCAAACAAAAGTTGCAACCCGATGGCCATACCGATCACTTCTGCCAGGTCGGTGGCAATGATGGCGATCTCGGCCAGGATGTACAACACAAAATTTACCCCTTTGGGATAACTCTCGCGACAGGCCTGTGCCAGATCACGGCCGCGCACAACTCCCAGCCGGACGCTCAGACCCTGCAAGAGCAAGGCCATGATGTTCGACATGAGCAATACCCATATCAACTGATATCCAAACTGACTGCCCCCGGCAATATCTGTTGCCCAGTTTCCAGGATCCATATAGCCCACACTGATCAAATAGGCCGGCCCCATGAATGCCATGAATTTCCTGTAAAAACCACGCTTCCCGATGGTATCCACCGACGAATGGACTTCCTCCAGCGATTTGGCTGTTCTCGGCTCTTTGTTCATTTCAGGTTTTGTAACAATTTGTTACTGAATACTGTTGTGTTCTTCCTTCCGGATTAACCCTTTGATTTTTTCCAAAAGTAAGAATTACTGGGAAATCCATAAAGGGATATTCGTAGATTTGCACCTCATTTTTTAAACGATACAGACTTTTATGAAACCCGATTATATATTTGAAACGAGCTGGGAGATATGCAACAAGATTGGCGGAATATACACGGTTATTTCCACCAAAGCCAAGAGCATAGTTAAAGAATACGGCGATAATTACATTGTTATTGGTCCCGATGTGTGGAAGGAAACCACGCCAAATCCTGATTTTCTGGAAGACGAATCCCTGTTTGCCGACTGGAAAGCGTCTGCGTTGGAAGAGGGACTGAAAATCCGTACCGGAAGATGGAACATCGAAGGCAGGCCGCTTGTCTTCCTCATTGACTTCACAACCCTTTACGCAAAAAAGGACGAGATATTCGCCCGTTGCTGGGAGATCTACAAGCTGGATTCGCTGCACGGCGCCTGGGATTATGTGGAACCCGCCTTGTTCGGATACAATGCCGGAGAGGTTATCAAAAGTTTCAGCGATTTTTACATAGACCCGACAAAAAAGGTGATCGCCCACTTCCACGAGTGGATGAGCGGCGCCGGCGTTTTGTTCATGAACAGCAAAATGCCTGAAGCAGCTACGGTATTTACTACTCATGCCACTGTTCTGGGCCGTACCATCGCGGGCAACGGACTGCCGCTTTATTCCAGACTGGAAGATTACGTTCCCGCATACACTGCGAGGGATTTTAATGTCATCAGTAAACATTCCCTCGAAGCTACCGCTGCCAACGCTGCCGATGCATTCACAACGGTCAGTGGGATCACGGCACGTGAATGCCGTCATTTCCTCGGTCGCGACCCCGAAGTGATCACGCCTAACGGTTTTGAACCCGATTTCGTTCCCAAAAAAGAAGATTTTAATAACAAAAGGAAAATTGCCCGGGCCAAAGCTTTTGAAACCGCAACAACCATTACCGGGAAAAAATATGCAAAAGACACCTTACTTGTCATTACAAGCGGAAGGTATGAATTCCGAAACAAAGGGATAGACCTTTTCATCAGAGCGCTCGGAAAACTTAACCGCAGCAAAAATCTGAAGAGGGAAATTCTTGCATTCATTACCATTCCCACCGATCACCGCGGTCCCACGAACGTTTTCAGGGGAAAACCCAAACGCAGTAATTATCTGACCCATAAACTCAGCAACTGGGACCATGACGCTATCATCAATGAAATTGAGAAACAGGGTCTGACCAATGATCCTCAAAACAAGGTCCATGTTATCTTTGTTCCTGCTTACCTGAATGGCAACGACGGCGTGATTGATCTTGAATATTATGATTTCCTGATCGGGTACGACCTATCTGTATTTCCTTCTTATTACGAACCGTGGGGATACACACCGCTGGAAAGTATAGCTTTCAAAGTGCCGACAATAACCACGACGGTTGCCGGTTTCGGCAATTGGATTTTGTCGGGCCCAAAATTGAAAACCCTCGCTGTGTCGGTAATTAAAAGAAAGGAAAGCAATGATAAAGAAGTTGTTGACAACATATCCCGCATTGCAACCAAACTGTCTGAAATTGCCGGTACTACAGAAATAAAAAAAGAAGCGCAACAGGTATTCAAAAAGGCCGTGTGGGAAAAATTCGTTGTCAAATATTTTGACTCCTGGACCATTGCCCTGGAAAAAGCCGGTCAAAGAAAACCGGAAGAATTACATATCCCCAAAGTTGAAACCCGCCATGTGGAAGCGGTCATCAAACAGGATCGTCCCGAATGGAGAAAAATACTTGTAGATTCGCCTTTGTCAGATAGCAACCATCCGGTCAAAGAGCTGGCATTCAACCTGTGGTGGTCATGGAACCGCGATGCTACTGAATTGTTCAAAAACATTGCGGGAGAAAAATGGTTTGAATACTGTTACAATCCTGTAAAACTGCTTAACTCACTGACAGCCGATGATATAAGCCGCCTGACAGCCGATAAGGAATTCCTGATGAAAGTGAAAGAAGTGGATTCCCTGTTCAAAGCCTACATGGAAGAAAGAAAGAACAAACCTGAAGAACTGATCGCTTATTTCAGCATGGAATACGGCCTGCATTCGAGTATTCAGATTTATTCGGGCGGGCTCGGTGTGCTGGCAGGCGATTATCTGAAACAGGCCAGCGATTCCAACAAAAATATGATCGCTATCGGGCTTTTATACCGCTACGGATATTTCAAACAATCTCTCTCCCCCAACGGTGATCAGATAGCCGAATACAAACCGCAAAAATTTACCCAGCTTCCGCTCATTCCGGTACGGGACGAAAACGGTGAATGGGTAAAAATAAAGATAGCCCTCCCCGGAAGACAGGTCATGGCCAAAGCATGGATGATCAATGTGGGCAGAATACCGCTTTACCTGCTGGATACCGATATCAAAGAAAATTCGGAGGCGGACCGCCTGCTTACTTCACAGCTATACGGCGGCGATAACGAGCACCGCCTGAAACAGGAAATCCTGCTGGGAATCGGTGGCGTTCGCCTTATCAATGAACTGGGATTGAACCCGAAAGTGTATCACCTCAACGAAGGCCACTCGGCCTTTAGCTCGCTGGAACGCATCAGGGTGCTGATGGAACGCGAGGGGCTTGACTTTTACACTGCCGCCGTGGTGGTGCGGTCGAGCTCATTGTTTACAACACACACGCCTGTCCCTGCCGGGCACGATACTTTTGAGGAACACCTGATGAGGGCTTACCTTTCACATTTTAGCGATTATTTCAAGATCGGATGGGACAACTTTATGGACCTCGGAAGATATACTCACGGCCATAAGGATGAAAAATTCTCCATGAGCGTCCTTGCCAACAAACTTTCACAGGAGGTGAACGGAGTCAGCAAAATCCACGGCAGGGTATCACGCGAAATGTTCCAACACCTTTATCCCGGCTATTTTCCGGAAGAACTGAATATCGGACATGTCACAAACGGTGTCCACTATTACACATGGACCGACGATGTCTGGCAGGAACTTTACAGGAAAACCTTTGATGAAAATTTTGAAAATGACCAGCCAAATCCGAAGTACTGGGAAAGTATTTACGATGTGTCTGACGATATGATCTGGAAAAACCGGATTGCATTGAAAGAAAAGCTGATCAGCGAAATAAAGATCAAACAAAAACGCGATCTGACACACAGGCACGAAAATCCGAAACTGATGATACGGTCTTTGACAGGATTGGATGAAAAATCACTGATCATCGGCTTTGCGCGCCGTTTTGCCACCTATAAACGGGCACATCTTTTGTTCACCAACATGGAGCGGCTTTCGCAGATCGTCAACAACAAAGAAAAACCGGTGATCTTCCTGTTTGCCGGAAAAGCCCATCCCAACGACAAAGCCGGACAGGACCTGATCAAACGAATTATAGAGATTTCCAGGATGCCCGAATTTGTGGGTAAGATACTTTTTCTGGAAAACTACGACATGACCCTGGGGAAACTGCTCACCAGCAGTGTGGACATCTGGCTGAATACGCCTACCCGCCCGTTGGAAGCATCGGGAACCAGCGGTGAGAAAGCCGTGATGAACGGAGTGATGAATTTCAGTGTGCTCGACGGTTGGTGGGCCGAAGGATACCTGCCTGAAGCAGGCTGGGCCATCGAGGAAAACCGTACATTCGACAACCAGCAGTTCCAGGACGAGTTGGATGCCGAGGTCATTTATACTACGCTGGAAGAGGAGATCGTAGCACTCTATTATGACGTGGATGAAGAAGGTATTCCACACGAATGGGTCGGCCGGATAAAGAATACCATTGCTAAAATTGCTCCCCGTTTTACTATGCAGCGTATGCTGAATGATTATTATGAACAATTTTATTCCAAACTGTTCAAAACAGGGGTTTTCATGCGTAGTGAGGGATATGAACATGCACGTGAACTGGTTCACTGGAAAAACAAGGTGAAGGCGGCATGGGATTCCATTTCTGTGGAATCGCTGGCGGTTCCCAATATCAGCAAGGGGCCTGTTAAATACGGGCAAAACTTTGTGGCCGAGCTGGTATTGAACATCCCCGGCCTGGAACCAAAGGATATTGGAGTTGAGATACTTATGGGAAACAAAGCCAACGGGGATGTCAAACACATTGATTTTAAAATGGAACTTGACCTTGTGGAACAGGTAGAAAGCAAAGCGAAATTCACCTGTACATTTCCGTTGACAACCACCGGTGTAATGGATTATGCTTTCAGGATCTATCCCAAACATCCTTATCTTCAATACCGGATGGACTTCCCGCTGGTGAAGTGGGTGTAGGAGTTTTGAGTGATGAGTGATGAGTGATGAGTGATGAGTGATGAGTGATGAGTGATGAGTGGCGAGTGGCGAGTGACTAATAGTTAATGCCTGAATAGCGTTGACCGTTTCAAAATTTGTTTTTAATTCCCGTTTGCCTGCATTTTTTTATCTTTGGCGCCAAACTAAAATAAACCGTATCATGAAACTTTTAGAAGGAAAAACAGCGCTGATCACAGGTGCTGCCCGGGGCATCGGCAAAGCCATTGCCCTTAAATTCGCCGGCGAAGGCGCAGATGTGGCTTTCTCCGACCTTAATT